>CAUYTY010000022.1 GCA_963575655.1 Gammaproteobacteria bacterium
GAAAGAAAAGGAAAGAAAAGGAAAGAAAAGGAAAGAAAAGGAAAGAAAAGGAAAGAAAAGGAAAGGAAAGGGATAGGGAATCCAACCACATCTAGCCAAGTACGGCCAGCACGGTATCACTCATATTGCGAGTATTCAATAGACTTACCCCTAAATAATTTTTCTTATATGTTTCGATCCGTTACTCAAGATTGACGAAGATTCTAAGTTATTTATCAGAGGGTTGGGATTGATTATTTCTGCAACAGCCCCATATATAAATTAATACAGATAAATTTAGGGATCTTCCCATGAAAACGCTTCCATTCACTATTCGCAATGAACGCCAATTTATAGCTCTGACAGGGGTATCCCAAGAAGTCTTTGATATTCTCTTATTAGAGTTTACAAAATGTTTGGATCTATCCCGAAAGCTTCAGGACAGAAAGCGACAAATCCCTCGGAGTAGAAAGCCGGGTGGTGGCCGCAAAGGATCCTTATCTACTCCAGAACAGAAACTTTTCTTTACCCTTTTCTACTTAAAGAATTACCCCACCTATGATGTATTGGGTGCTCTATTCGATCTAAGTTCAACAAAAGCAGGTGAGAATATAAATAAATTGCTTCCAATTTTAAAAAATGCGCAACAACACCTGCACGTTTTACCTCATCGTCATTTAGATTCAAGAAGTAATATTGCGCAGAACGCTAAAAATGTTACAAAAATTATTATTGACGCCACTGAAAAGCCTGTTTGTCGGCCCCCATCATGCTCGAAAACAAAAACGCTATTACAGCGGTATAAAGATGCCGTCATACCCTAAAAAACACAGTAATCACTGATTCAAATTTAGGGATTTCTGTAATTGGTCCAACCGCGCCCGGCAGTCGACATGATTACTCTTTATTGAAAGAAGAGTTAGATTCAAAACAACCGGGGCTCTCTTCTATTGAGGTTTGGGTTGATTTTGGGTATCAGGGAATTAAAGATTTGTACCCCACTTTCAAGGATATCCATATTCCACACAAGAAGCCAAGAAAGTCGAAAAATAATCCAGATCCCACTCTGACCCCTAAACAAAAAAAGGAAAATCGAGTAGTTAGCCGAGTTCGTGTCGCTGTAGAACATTTGATTGGGGATATGAAAAACTTTCAAATTTTAACCATTAAATTCCGAAACAGAATAAGGAACATGGGCGATCAGGTCATTTTATTGGTCGCAGGCCTTTGCAACCTAAGGAATCATTATATTGTTCAATAGGTTACCTTTTGATATTTAGGGGCATATCTATTGAGTATTGCCACTTTGAATGGCAATAATCATGCAAGCGCCCACCGAGATATTGGTGACCGTCCCACCATTCACCGCACAGATATTTGGCGTACCCGAGGTGAAAGTTACCGGCAATCCCGAGGTCGCCGTAGCGCTCACGATATTCGGCCGCCCCACCGCCAAAGTTGTCGGACTAAAACTAATCGTACCAACCGTCTGAGGAAGTTTGGTAATACTGATGGTTTTGGTTTTCCGAGGTGCAGCGCTGTAGGTGTTGTTACCTGGCTGAGTAGCGGCCACGATACAATTACCCACCGAAACGCCCGTTACCGTATCACCATCGGGTCCACCGATTGTGCAGATAGCTGGGGTAGTGGAACTGAAACTCACCGGCAGATTAGCAGTGGAATTAGCAACCACGATGCTGGTCCCAGCAACGTTCAAGGTAATTGGCTCGAAAGTAATCGTGCCGATTGCCTGATCCACTTTACCAATGGTGACATTATTGGTTTTCTGTGGAGCCGCGTTGTAATTTGCATTACCCGCTTGATTGGCAACCACCGTACAAGTACCGGTAGCAATGGCCGAAACAAAACTGCCATTCATCCCGCTAGTGGCACAAATAGCGGGCGTACTGGAGCTAAAACTCACCGGCAGTTCGGAAGTTGCCGTAGCCTCGGCTTTAGCAATAAGACCGATCGTCAAAGTAGTTGGAGTAATGGTGACCACTCCAATAGTTTGATTACGTTTAACGGCAAGGACTTGAGACCCCTGAGCGACGGAGGCTGGCACCGCCTCGGTAACGACAGGAAGCAAACTCACCAGCAAGCAGACACAACGTGTGGTAAATAATAACCGTAACATTTTCATCAACATACCTCTCTATTCCAGGGTTGAACAAGCATCTATTCGCAAAATCTCCCACGAAGCAAATACCATATTGCATAGAAACAAATTTGTCAATGTGAGGAAATTACCTTTTGGCACAACTATCCCCCCATTCCCACAGTGCTGAATAGTTAACCCAAGTTGCTACCTATACGGTGAGAAACGAAAAAGCCCCTCTCCCAGAGGAAGAGGGGAGAAAGGCGCGTTACGAAGGTTCAAGAATTAAGCATCTTGATTGCCTTCTTGGTGGTCAGATCGTCCTCGGAAGGCTCAATCGTGAAGCCTATCGTCTCTGCTAATTTCAGCATATTGGTGTTATGGGTCAGGATCTCTCCCTGCATAATCTTTAGACCTCGCTTACGCGCTGCCTCTATTAGACAACTCATCAAACGAAGGCCTATACCATGGCCTTGCCAAGCGTCAGCCACCACCAAGGCGAATTCGCAACTTTCGCCGTCGGGGTTAATGGCATAGCGGGTTACGCCGAGTTCCACTTCCTGGTTACCCTTTTGAGTAATCGCAATCAGGGCCATCTCCCGGTCATAATCAATTTGCGTAAAGCGCGCCAACATCGCGGGCGTAAGTTCGTGTATGGCGTTCATAAACCGGAAGATCTTCGATTGCTCCGAGAGATTACGCACGAACTTCTGTTCGATCTCAGCATCCTCTGGGCGGATGGGACGAATGGTAATATCGGTGCCGTCTGGTAATTGCCACTGATAGCTGAGATGGGATGGATAGGGATAGATAGCCATGTGCCCATAGGGTTCCGAGAAAGTCGCGATGTGGTCTACGACCACTCGGGCATCCACGGCCAAGGCGCCACTTTCGTCTACTATCAACGGATTGATATCCATTTCCTTGAGCCAGGGCAACTCGCAAACCATTTCGGAAACGCGCAGCAGAACATTTTCGAGCGCGCCACGGTCCACCGGAGGCATGTGGCGGAATTGGCCCAACACCTTGGCAATCTGTGTACGATCGATCAAACTGCTCACCAAGTAGCTATTAAGCGGCGGCAGTGCCACCGTGCGATCTCCCATTACCTCCACCATCATTCCTCCCGCACCGAAGGTAATAATCGGGCCAAACATCGGGTCGTGAGAGACACCGATCATTAATTCGCGACCATTGGGTTTGCGGATCATCGACTCCACGGCAACCCCATCGATACGGGCATTAGGCTGATTCTTTTTTACCTCCGCTAAGATATCCTTGTAACCAGCGCGCACCGCATGGGCATTGCCCAGGGCCAACTTGACACCGCCCGAATCAGTTTTATGGGTGATGTCCGGCGAACTGACCTTCAGTGCCACCGGAAAACCAAATTGCTCGGCAAACAATAGCGCCTCATTGGGGCTGCGCGCGATCATGGTATGCGTCACCGGGATATGGAATGCCGACAACAATGCCTTCGATTCCACCTCATTAAGCACGCTACGGCGCTCGGCCATGGCCGATTCGATCAACATGCGCGCCCCCTCCACGTCGGGTTCGATATGTTGAGACAATGGCCCCGGTGTTTGCAGCAATAGTTTCTGATTCTGGTAGTAGGCGGCAATATAGGAGAAAGCATCCACCGCTGGTTCTGGGGTACGGAAGGTAGGAATACCCGCCTTAACGAAAATCTGGCGACTTTTGATGATTTTCGTACTCCCCATCCAGCAAGTAAGCAAAGGCTTGTATCGTTGTGCCGCAACTTCGGTTATAACCTCAGCGACCTCTTCGGGACGGGCCATGGCTTGTGGGGTGAGAATTACAAGTACACCGTCCACACCAGGGTCTTCCATGCAAATTTCAAGCGTCTGCCGATAGCGCTCGGGGGTAGCATCGCCGAGGATATCTACCGGGTTACCATGCGACCAGGTGGTGGGCAGGAAACTATTCAGCCGCTCCATGGTATTGGGCGTAAGTTCAGTCAACTGGATATTCAGATCGGCCACTTGATCGGCGGCCATGGCACCGGGACCACCGCCATTGCTAATAATTGCCAAGCGGTTGCCAGTGGGCCGACGGCGATACGCCAATACTTGCGCCGCAGTAAACATCTGGGCGATAGTTCTTACCCGTACCACACCAGCCCGACTCAGCGCGGCATCGAACACATTATCCGCACCCACCAAGGCGCCACTGTGAGAAATCGCTGCCTTACGGCCTGCTAAATGGCGTCCCACCTTGACGGCGATGACCGGTTTAACTCGCGCCGCTGCCCGTAGTGCGGAAACAAAACTACGTGCGTGGTGAATCCCCTCGATGTATAGCAAAATGCTGTCGGTTTTTAGATCGGATACCAGATAATCCAGGACCTCACCAAAGTCGATATCGGCTAGGGTGCCAACGGAAATTACACTAGAAAAGCCCACACCCGCCGCATGAGCCCAATCAAGAATTGCGGTACACAAGGCATCAGACTGAGAAACCAAGGCCAGCCGGCCGGGAAGCGCCCCCCCCCCGATAAAAGGTTGCATTGAGGCCGATCTCGGGACGCATAATGCCAAAACAATTGGGACCTAATAAACGAACCCCATACTGTTTTGCGGTCTGGATGATGACTCTTTGAAGCGAGGTATTTTTTGATCGAATCTCCCTAAAACCGGGGGACAGTACCACCGCAGATTTGATCCCTTGCTTTCCACAACTCTCGATAATGGCAGCGATAGCCGGCAGCGGGGCAGTAATTACTGCCAGATCCACTGGCTGGGTAACCTCCTCAATGCTGGCAAACATCGGTTTTTCGCCAATCACCGGGCGTCGGGGATTGATGCCATATACCGGACCGTGGAAACCAGCTATCAGATTCTGGTAAACGATACCACCGACCGATTCGCTACGGTCACTGGCGCCAAACACGGCTACCGATTTCGGGGAGAATAAGCTGGTGAGATAGTGCTTGCCCATAAGATTCGGTGATATGAAATTTCCCAGGAACAGCCTTAGTTGATCCGAACTAATTTCGCGGCAATCTAATCCAATATCCAACACCATCAAGAGGGGTCGTAATCATTCGCTCCCCAGAAACACGGGCATCGTACCCACTTTTATACAGCCAGACTGGTCGCGTTTCCGGGGAGATCTGAGCGGTTACAATTTGTTTTACGGCATCACTGACGGCATTTCATCAATCATACGTCCGATGGGTCGTTTCAAGCGCCATCCGTAAATCACGGCATAGGTCAGAACATTACGCACGTAGCGACGAGTTTCATCGAAGGGAATGGATTCTACCCATACATCCGCCGCCATCTTTGCCTGCGGCCGCCATTGTTTGACTCGACCAGGACCCGCGTTGTAGGCCGCAGCTGCTAGGGCAAGCCCCCCCTGCCGATTGACCAATTGACCGAGAAAGGTACTACCCAGTTGCAGGTTGCGATCTGGATCAATCAGATCGGTAGTCCCGATGTATGGAATCTTGAGCCCCTTGGCTACTTGGGCCGCTGTGGCAGGCATGAGTTGCATCAAGCCAAGGGCGCCTGCGGAAGAGCGAATATCCGCCATAAAGACGCTCTCTTGGCGGACTACGGCAAAGACCATGGCGGGCGGTATCCCTGCCGCTGCGGCCCGGACCAGGACCAGCTCTTGGTACTCCAGGGGAAAACGTAGGAACAAATCGTCTTCTTCCTGACTACGCCCAAGAGTGGCAATCACGCGATCCGGCAAATTCCAACGAGCGGCGAGTTGGGCAGCCGCGACCAACTCCGCAGGGTTGGCGCCGGTGATGGCGGCAGTCCACTCGCGGCGGCCATCAGGGGGATAACCGAGGATGAACCATTCGCGAGCCCGGACCATCGCTGGTCGTGCCTCCAAACGTGCCACATCACTGGCTACGGTGGGCAGGGTGCGATGGTTAAAGGCATAGGGAAGATTCAGGTGATCGGCGGCCAAAAAACCATGGTAACCACGGTGCTCGGCCAGCTCGCGGTAGATCTCTTCCGCCCCCAATTGACCGGTCTCTTCCAGGGCACGGGCCTCCCAATAACGCCAGCGGTCGGTACTCCGCTCCCAGGGTTTGAGGGCACGCACATGGCGCAACACCGCTGGCCAATTCCCCTCCCACAAGGCGACACGCACCCGGGCACGACGCACATCACCATCGGCGGAAGATAGATGTTCCAGCAACGCTAGGGCACGAGGGTGACGGTCAGAGGCGGCACGCAGGGCAATAGCCCGTTCGGTAGCCCAGCGCTCCTCGGCATCGAACGAATAGCGCCCCTTCAACACCTGCCAACGGTCCGCCGCCATGGAGATATTGATTCGCGCCAAACGAGTAATCCCGTGGCGGACCACAATACGAGCGCGGGGACTGTCGTTGGCGAGTAGTGGATCGTCTAACCCTGTCTGAGGGTTGCTGTAGACCCGAGTCCAGACCCGAACCCAGACACGCTCAGCGTCGGGCAACCGCGCGCCAATCTCCCCTGCCAAGTCAATGCTGCCAACATTAAAGGCAAGGGTAATGCGCTGCCATAGATCGGCCGTGGTCATTCCCCCTGCTCCTTCCCAGATGGCAAAGGTATCCTCACACTCCAGTGGTTGGCTTTTACCCACCAACCACAATGCCCGCACCTCTTCCTTCCACCCCTGGGGAAGTGTTTGTTTTCCTTCGGCGGCGAGAGAGTCTCTCTCCTGACTAGTAACACGCGCCTGTGCGTAGAGGCAGCGTAGCGCCGTTTCCTGCGTATCTCGATAGTTGTTCAAGAAATCAGACCAGCGCTCCTCTTCGGCAAGACGCTTTAACCAAGCGTTGCGCAGAGTTGCTGCTACGGGTAGATCGGCGTAGCGGGTGAGAAAGGCCCGTACCTCACTATCTGGGGTGTTGCGGGCCTTAAGGTCGTCGTAGATAAGGTATCCGTAGAGCGGATAATCAACCAGACCGGGCAATAGGCGTTTGAAAGTCACCAGGTCCCCCCGATTCCGGGCCTCTCGCGCCTCGCGGAAGTCTTGGCGTTGCTGGGCAAAATCTGCGGCAACAGGCGGGGTGACCAATAGCAGAGAAAACCACAGGGTTAGAACGAAAAGGGTAGGTCGAAAACTGGTATTTGTAACCAGCTCACGACCCCTTCCACTACTGGGGAGGCAGCATTGCGACATGAAATGAAACCTTGCTATGCGATTGTCTCGCTGGATCGGATGGCGACCCAGGGCCATGGGGGGTGAAGGGTGAGTAGGCGTTCATCCCTCCCATTGAGAGGGGATGAACGGTTGTGCGGATGATACTCGGAAAGGCCACCTGATGCAGAGAGAAGGATCAGGTCTGCATTTTTCATAAATGCAAATATTATAAGCAATTCTAATATTAGGGAATAAAACACGCAACAAAATATCGTTTGTAATGCTTGAATCCATGCGTTTTAATTTAAATACCCTTGATTGTATTTTACTTTTCAGGGGCTTGACCGATACTTCAGTGTTGAGAGTCCACGGCAAAGTCATTTCCGAGAACGGCACGGGGATGAAATCCGTCGCTCATGCCTTCCATGCCTTCCATGGCTCCTGGATTCTGGCATTCTCGGCCAGAATGACGGATCGGTAGCAGCTTGGGTTAGTTATTCGATTCGATATCTTTAACCCAAGTTGCTACCTATGCAGTGAGAAAAGAAAAAGCCCCTATCCCGGAGAGAGAGGGGAGAAAAGCGCGCTAGGTAGCAACTTGGGTTATCTTTATCAGTCAATGTATCAATTCATTCATCGCGGATACCGTCATGAAAATTCAATCCTCTGAAATTGCCCTCGCGGGACAACATGCCGCCACTCAGCACTATCAGAAATCGACATCATTGCGGGCATGGGTGGGTGATCAACGTCCAGATTTCGAAGGGCGCTCGCGAAATACCGGCGCAGATCGATTGTCTCTGTCGGAACGAGCCCAATCGACGGCTGCCCAAACTGCGCTACCAAAGGTAGATCAAGAACCGTCGACGAAAAAAGCCGAGGGTGTCTCTGATAATGAGAAAGAATTGGCTCTCGATCCCCGATCAAAACTGATCATGATGATGGTGGAGGCATTCACCGGAAAGAAGATCAAAATTGCCTCTCTCGATAATATCGGCACGAACGCCCCACAATGCCCTAGTGTTCCCCCCTCTGCCACTACGGAAACCGTAAACACCTCAAGCGCATCCAGCGAAGCGCCACCAGATGGTTATGGGGTTGAGTATGATTCTCACGAATCGTATGCTGAGACCGAGCAAAGCAATTTTTCTGCGCAAGGGGTGATCCGTACCAGCGACGGCAAGCAAATTGACTTTACCTTGGATTTATCCATGGAGAGAAGCTATTCCACCCAAACCGATGTCAACATACGTCTGGGTGATGCCGCCCGTCAGAAAAAGGATCCACTCGTCATTAATCTCGACGGAAACGCAGCGCAACTAACCAGCACCAAATTTAGTTTTGATATCGATGCCGATGGTCAGGCCGATAAAGTCTCCTTCACTGCTCCAAGCAGCGGCTTTCTTGCCCTCGACAAGAATAATGACGGTACGATCAATAACGGATCAGAACTATTTGGCGCGATCACCGGCGATGGTTTCGCAGAATTAGCGGATTACGATCAAGATAAGAACGGTTGGATCGACGAGAATGATAAAGTTTTCGACAAGCTCAAGATTCTTACAAAGGATGAGAACGGTAAGGATAGCCTCTCTGGATTGAAAACCAATAATGTTGGTGCGCTCTATATTAATAAAGTCTCGACCCCCTTTGATCTGAAAGGCAGCGACAATGCCAGTCTAGGAACAGTACGTGCAAGCGGTATCTATCTCAAGGAAAATGGGGCAGCCGGTACCTTACAACAAATTGATCTGACAGTTTAAGAACAAATGAGTGGTGGTGTTCCAAACCTGGATATGGCGACCCACCTTGCTAATTAATCCAAGTTGCCACCTATTCAAAATTCGGGATCGCATCTAATCGTCCCCCCTCAATCCCCCCGTAAACGGGGGGAGGTCTGCGGCCTACTCCCTCCCCGTTTACGAGGAGGGCTGGGGAGGGGGCAAGTAGGTGGCAAATTGGGTTAATTAACCCTTTGACATGACAAGCTCATCTCGCATTGTGGATAATGCTCGTATCCACGTTTGGAACACCACCCGCAAAACCTCCGCACAAGGACGCTCCCCTCCAAGGCGTACGACGCGAATACTATTTCCGCTAAATACGTAACCACCCACACGGAAGTAATGCCGAATCATCCCGCAATACAAGATGCACTATGCCAATTATATCCAAAAGTTTCTTTATCCGTCATATTATTTAACCCATGAAATTTCTTGCTGCACTTTTCTTGAGTATAGAATTATTATTTATAATTCAATAAGTTATATTTTTTGTTATGACGCATTAATGGACGTTTGATTAGTATTATCATCCAACATAAGGAACATTATAAGTGTAATTGGTATACCGCCGCATGCTTTGGTGGCAGAAATCGAATACACTCACGAATCTCATCCAGCCGCTGTTGTGATGACGCCATAAATTAATCCTCCATCCTCGTGATTAGAATAACCCAAGTTGCCACCTAGCGCGATTTTCTCCCCTCTCCCGGGGGGAGAGGGGCTTTTTCTGTTCTCACCGCGTAGGTGGCAACTTGGGTTAGAATACATCGTCTATTTCGCCCACCTAGATTCTTGTACTCGATATCTCCCAATCTCCACCCAATGCCTTGAGCAGCGTAACACTTGCCGCGAGACGACGACCCAACAGATCGTTGCTAGTACGCTCGGCGGAAAGAAGGGCCGCCTGGACCGTAACAACATTGAGATAATTTACCAGTCCTGCTTGGTATTGATTCATGGTGAGGCGTACCGATTCACGGGCGGCCTGAACCGCCTGTTCCTGAATAGACGCCTCACGCCCCAAAAGAGTGAGAGTGGAAAGATTGTCCTCTACCTCTTGGAAGGCATTGAGCACCGCCTGGCGATAGCTGGCCACGGTAATATCATAGGCAGCAATTACCTGCTCGGTCTGGGCACGACGTGACCCAGCATCGAAAAGAGTACTGGCCAGGGCCGGACCTACTGACCAAAATCGGTTGGGGCTGGTAAGCCAATTAGAAATGTCAGTACCACGAAAACCACTGCCACTACTCAGCGTCAAACTGGGAAAGAACGCCGCTTGGGCAACCCCAATCTCGGCATTCGCCGCCGCAACCCGACGCTCCGCAGCGGCAATGTCAGGGCGTCGCTCCAACAGAGTGGCAGGAATAATCACCGGGAGTGGTGGTAGAGCGGCGGGCTGAATCTTCACGGCCAAAGAGAAATTGGCCGGAGGACGACCAATCAGAATAGCAATGGCGTGTTCCAGGGTGGCACGCTGAATACCCACGTCAACCGCTAAAGCCCGCGTGGTTTGGAGTTGCGTCTGCGCCTGAAGTACATTGGCACGCGGTATCACACCGAAAGAATATTGATTCTGCGTCAGCCGTAGCGAGGTCTGATAAGCGACAACAGTATCCTCCAATAGGCGTTGCTGGGTATCGGCAATGCGTAGTTGGAAATAGGTCTGGGCCAAGGCGGCTTGCGCACTCAGACGCACGGCGGCAAAGTCGGCAGTGTTGGCCACCAGGGTAGCTTGATTCGCCTCTACGGTGCGCGCCACCCGCCCCCAAAGATCAACCTCCCAGCTTACGTCCAAGGCAAGATTGTAAGTCGTAGCGGTGGTATTGCGGTTGGTACCGCTCCCGATGATGCCCTCAGCACGATTAATCGAGGTATTGGCCGTTACGGTAGGAAATTCATTGGCGCGTGCCCCTTGCAACAAGGCGCGGGCCTGACGCAAACGCGCAGCTGCCGCCTGTACATCCTGATTGGCGTTGGCAATCTGTTCTTCCAAGGCATTGAGCGCGGGATCACCATAGACCTGCCACCAGGGGCCACGAGGCGCCTCATCGCGCGGTTCCGCCAATTTCCAACCGGCAGCCTCCTTGAAAGTATCCGGTACCTCCACGGATGGGCGTACATAATCAGGACCCACCGTACAAGCCGTGATCAGCGTCGCAACAAGAATCAATCCCGCCCTATGTTGGAGTTCCATTCTCCAACCCCAAACGGTGCGTCTGATTGATTAAGTCCAGCAAACTCTTAAAGGGGATCTGTCGGGCATGGACACGCACGATGTTTATCAGAACTAAATCACCTTCGCCAAAACGATGAGTCCCTGCTTGTAACTGTTCCAGGAGTTGACGTAATTGAGCGGTTAATGGATCGATAAACCCCAAGGTGTTCCCTCCCTCCTCCTGCTCCCATTCATCTGCCGCACGTAATTCTCCCAGTTCAAAGATCGCCTGTTCGATTAGGTCGATATATTCGTTTGTGGTCTTCGGACGACGCATTAATTTGGTCCTCATGTGTTGTAATAGCCGAGCAGGGTGAGCAAACGGCCTTATCGTTTAATTAGTTACATTGTTCCCACGCTCCGCGTGGGAACAAGAAAATTTACTTGAAACATCTCCGATACTCGTGAATCTGTTCCGCAGTAAGCAGAAACACACCGTCGCCACCGCGTTCAAAATCCAGCCACAGGAAAGGCACCTCTGGAAAACGCTCCTCCAGGGCCGCAGCGGAATCTCCCACCTCAACGATTAATACTCCCTCTAGGGTGAGGTGGTCGTCTGCCTCTCGCAATAATCTCACTACGGCATCCAATCCTTCCGCCCCTGCTACCAGTCCCAAGGCGGGCTCATGACGATATTCTGCGGGCAGGGTCGCTATTTGAGGTGCGGGTACGTAGGGTGGATTACTCACAATCAGGTCGTAACAGCGCCCTTCCAGACTCTGATAAAGATCCGATTGGAAAAGCGTAACCTGATTGGCCACTCCATGGCGTTCGATATTGATACGCGCCACCGCTAGGGCATCGGGGGAGATATCCACAGCATCCACTTCTACCCCAGGAAAGGCCAAGGCACAGGCCACGGCAATACAACCCGAACCAGTTCCAATATCCAGAATACGTCCCACCTGAAACTCTGCCAGCCAAGGATCGAATCCCTTCTCGATCAGTTCGGCAATTGGGGAGCGCGGGACGAGGACACGCTCATCTACATAAAAGGACAATCCGGCGAACCATGCCTCTTGGGTTAGATAGGCCGCCGGTTTACGTTCGGCAATACGCCGTTGGAATAGGTCCACCACGCGCCTCCGCTCGGAGATCGTGAGTCGGGCATCGCCAATCCGCTCAGGGACCAGAGGAGGAAGATGGAGGGCGTGCAAAGTCAAGCTGGTTGCCTCGTCCCACGGATTATCAATACCATGACCAAAGGCAAGCCCCGCCTTCACAAAGTGACTCGTCCCCCAGCGAATGAGATCACGCACGCTCCGCAATTCCGTGATGGCCTCCTGCTTCATCAAATCCAGTTCCGCAGGACTGGGCCTAACCAAATCGGTTGGCGGATCCGATGCCTCTATTTTGTCCGCAACCGCTACATTCACCGTGGATTCTTTTACCATCTTCGCCTTCGTTGCTGTTTTTCTCACAATCGGTCCTCCTGAGAGGTTTTCCCACTATTGGGATGTTGATATTCGCCCTTGAAAGCCTCGCTACCGTCCCCATATAGGTTGTCAGAGAGTAATCTCGGTCATCAATCAGGCATTGAAACTCTAATTAGGAGGTCGCCATGGCAAGCATTCGTCAGTCTCCCTGGTTCACCCTCAATCAGCTCCAAGAGGAAATGAACCGACTCTTCGAACGTGCAGTTACCCCTGATCCGGAGAGTGGGGCCGCAGCCACTGCTGAATGGATCCCATTAGTAGATATCTGCGAAGAGCAAGATCGCTTCGTGCTGCTTGCCGATATCCCGGCAGTGGACCCAAAGGAGATTCATATTACTATGGAGAAGGGCGTACTCACTATCTCCGGGGATCGTCACAGCGAGGATCGGGCAGAAAACGATGTCCTTAAGCGCATCGAACGGCCGAGCGGCGCGTTCTATCGTCGTTTCATACTCCCCGATACCGCAGACGCCGAGCATGTGCTCGCGCGTGGTAGTAATGGTGTGCTGGAGATAACTATTCCCAAGCATGAACGCGCCCAACCACGGCGTATTGTGGTCGAAGGTTAAACCACCACCCTATCACCGCTCTACAAAATAACCGTTTAGCCTCTCCCCTACCCATTTTAAAACGGGTCTGGGGGAGGCTAAACGGTTATTTTATGGTCCGATTCCCAATGGCTGAGAGCTATTCCTCAAAATGGCGGTGTCGCAACCATACCGCTTGTTGATGCAAGACATGACGCACAATATGTTCTCGATCCGTCTCACGAATATGTGCGAAATTCAACGCCATGCGCCAGGGAAAAAGTGGGTCGTTAGCATTTTGCTCGTCGCCTTTGCAGTGAATTACGGTACCGTAGGCCAAAATGCCACGATAACTTGGTAAGAGTATTAATTTGACCTCGACGACGGTTCCGGTGATAACCTTGTGCTCAATATCAAAGGCAACCCCGCCACCACTCAAATTCACCCGCCGCGAGGGGTAATCCTCAAAATCGTTATTCATCGTCATCACCAAATTGGCGAGCAGATTCATTTTACGGTCAAGCGCATCCAGATAGGAGGCGACCGCCGGTTGTTCTGCCTTGATGTGGGCTAAACTCTCCTTCATCGCTGTATCGTTCCCGATATAGGTTGCACTCAGACTAAAACGATCCGATGGCCCCTCGCGAAATCGTGCTAGGGTACGCTCCACCTGATCTACGGGGATGATCCGATAGGCGAGCATCGCATTATCATCAACACGATAATAACGGCGACGTTCCGGATCAGGAATTGCCGAGGATGGATGAGTATTCATGACTACTCCACAGTGATACCGAAATAGAAGAAATGTCCCATGGTATCGTATTCGAATAACTAATTAGTTAGGTATAGCTCACCAATTGGGTTATGATAATCTATCAATATTACTAATATGAGCGTCCCTATCTCTCCATGTCTATCCTTTTGCCCGCTGCTCCTCGGACCAGCACCCGCATGACCCTCATGCTTGCCCTAGGTTTTACCTCGGGGCTACCCCTGGCCCTAACCGGTGGCACATTACAGGCCTGGCTTACCACTGCCGGAGTGGATTTGACCACGATCGGCGTATTCACTCTGGTGGGACTGCCCTATACCCTAAAGTTTCTCTGGGCGCCACTCATGGACCGTTATGTACCGCCCTGGCTGGGGCGACGCCGTGGTTGGATGCTCACCACCCAGATCCTGCTTGGTATTTGTATCCTCGCCCTAGCAACCGTTGACCCGGTCGAGGCACCGGTTACGCTTGCCGTCCTCGCCTTGCTGGTCGCCTTCGCCTCCGCCTCCCAGGATGTGACCGTCGATGCCTATCGTGCCGAGGTGCTAGCCCCAACCGAGCGCGGCTTGGGGGCGGCGGTGTCGGTGGTAGGCTACCGCATCGCGATGCTTCTAACCGGCGCAGGTGCCTTGGTGGCAGCGCAGTTTTTGGGGTTTCCTACGGTCTACGTACTCGCGGCAGGACTCCTGATCGTTGGACTTGGCGCGACCGCTTTCGGGCCGGAACCCGTCGCAATCGATGCAGAACATGGTATTCCCCCCCGTTCCCTACGCGCTGCGGTAGAGGAACCTCTACGCGAATTCTTCGCACGCCCGGGGGCTCAGGCCCTGCTCGGCCTCATTGTCCTCTACAAGCTAGGGGACGCCTTCGCCGGCAGCCTCACGACTGCCTTCCTCATCCGAGGGGTCGGTTTCGGCGTGGGAGAGGTCGGGGCCATCAACAAAGGGCTAGGGTTGATCAGCCTGCTCCTGGGAGGACTGGTGGGCGGCGCTTGGTTGGCGCGGTTGGGATTGTACCGAGCGTTGCTACTGTTCGGGGTGCTCCAGGGAGTTTCTACCCTCACCTTTTCAGCCCTGGCCTGGACCGGCAAAAGCTACGTGTTGATGGTAACCGCCGTAGGTTTCGAAAATCTTGCCGGTGGAATGGGTACGGCGGCCTTCGTTGCCTTACTCATCGGCCTATGCGACCCACGCTATACCGCGACCCAATTCGCTTTACTCTCAGCCCTGGCCGCCCTCGGTAGAGTTTATGTCGGACCCGCCGCCGGCTTTGTGGTGGATGCGGTAGGCTGGGGTAATTTCTTCGTCATTACCAGTATTACCGCCCTCCCCGGATTGATCCTCTTGGTGAAATTGCGAAAACGCCTGGAACCACTTCCTGAGAAGTAATCATTCATTCCCTTCACCTAACTCTACGCTGGTGGCCGAAGGAAAGCAGTGGTAATCAGACCGGCGCCAATACCACCAAATGGCGTTCGGCCTCCAGACCGGGAACGCGCAAAGGAATCACCTCCTGACACCGGCACCCCAAAGGCAGCGTAACCAATTCTGCATCAGGACGTATCCCTTTCATCGCCAGCCATACCCCACGCGGGGCCAAGAGATGGTCCGTAGCAGAAATGAAGTCGGGAATGCTCGAAAAGGCCCGAGAGATCACCGTATCGTAGCAATCCGTCGGTTGATAATCCTCCACGCGACGATGGACCACGAGCAGATTTTGAATATGAAGTTCGAGCACCACCTGGTTAATAAAACGTGCCTTTTTCTGATTACTGTCCAGGGCAGTTACCCGTAATTCGGGTCGCGCCAAGGCCAGCGGCAGCGCAGGTAATCCAGCACCACTGCCCACATCCAGAATCCGCCCAGGAGAGACATGGACAACAACGGATAGACTATCCAGGAGGTGCTTGGTAACCATCTCCGTAGGGTCACGCACTGCGGTGAGGTTATAGGTCTTATTCCAACGGAGGAGTAGATCCAGGTAGCGTAATAACGCCGCTCTGGTTGCTTCCGAGACATCCAGAGCCAATTCCAGCAGGCCGTGCCGCAGTAACTCGGCGGAAGATTTCTCCAGACTGCCGCCGGGCGGGTGAGATTTACGAGGGGAGCGAGTCATGGATTACTCAATAGCAACAACCGTTCTGCCTTAGTCATCGTTTCGTCAGCTTATTACCCTGAAGGGGTTACATCACTCAGCCCAGGATTGCGACGTAGTCGCTACCATGGGCTATGCCGGGCGCATCACCATCACGCTATTTCCTCTTTTCCCCAGGATAGCGGCTACGTCGCAACCCTGGATTGAATGACATAACTCCTTCAAGGTAGTAAGCTAAATGTGGCCTGACGAAACGGTGACCAAGGCCGCAATTACGGATGAGACAACTCATCTTCTGGCTTTTTATCGGTAGTGGTGCATAACCGGTTGGAGGCGCCAGCCAAGGATCGTGCGCGTGATTGCGAGTAGATACTTTTTATCACGAGACAGTTATGCCCCTTTTCCTTCAGAGTCAGGCATAAGGTTCTGGCTGTAGCCTCATCCGGTATCGACCGCAAACGTAAACGGAAGAATTCGCCAGACTCGTTGATAGTGACTACCAGCTTGTAATCCTTCAACAGGTCTGCATATTGCGTAACCAGGTGTCTCCGATATGCCTTGGTCCCCGCCAAATCACGTTCCGCAACAATCTGAAGCTGCCAACTATTAGAAGAGACCACCCGAGTCTTCTTAAACACGGGACAATCCCCTCCCCTCTCCTTCAGGGTCGCACACCAGTTTTGAACCATAACCTCCTTGGCCATGGGGCGCAGATGCAAATGGAAATGTCCACCATTGGATTCATCCATACCCATTACCGGTTCATAGTCATGCACCAGGTCGCCATACCGAGAGATAAGAGACTGGCGATATTCCTTTAGCTGCTCAATATCACGCCCTTCCATAAGCTGCACTTGCCAAAGAGTCTTGCCTGTTTTTCCAGTGAGGATACGTTTTACATTTCCGGTACAAGCCGTTGCCAGGGTTTGTCCACGGTCTTCCTGCGGAACGGGTGGTAGCGGCGGAGTCAGCGGAAGAGGTGGCGGTGCTGCACTAATTCGAGAACGGCCTTTCTTGACACGTTTATTTCCTACCAGCGGCGCGACCAATTCCGGTGCTGATTTAACTTGAGGAGAGGTCGCATCAGTTTCAACAATACGCGGACGCTCTGCAACACGTTCTTTTCCCACTACAGGCGGGGGGAACAATTCCGGTGTAGGTTGGGTTGCGTACGGGGTAGTTACCTCCGCTGCCGGGACGCGAACCTCCTTTTTTACACGTTCCTTAACCACCTGCGGTGGGTTAGATTCTGGCGTAGGTTGTGCCTCGTGCTGAAAGGTTGGAGCGACTTCAAAAGGTTTATGCTGCGATACCATCGGCGCAAGCGATAACGGAAACAATGGAGGGGGCGTATTTCCCGGGCGGGTTCGTTGGGTAGGAGTTTCTGGTTTGGCCTCCGTGGGCTGAACTGGAGGGATCGCTAGCGGCGCAACCGTCGGGATCAGCGCCGGCGGCGGTACGTTTCCTGATTCAGCGCGTTGTTCGGAATGTTCCGATTGGACCGTGACGGCCCCAGGCTCTGACGTTTGCACATTCGGCGATACCTGGGAAATTTCTTGGTAGTCCGAGGTCTTCGGCAATGACAAAGTCGCTGGAGGTAGACGATGTATCCAACGCGGGTCCAGATCAGACGGGACACCATGAGGTAATGGTGCCATCTCATCCGCCATAACAGTATTGGCCAAAGGCATCAGTCCAATCAGAAAACTGAGTACCCAACCCAGGAGACCTATACGATCCACGCTATTCCCCTTTCGTCATGAATCATTCAGGTGAGATGGCTACTGAGCAGGTTACTACCGCCCCCTTGGCCTGTGCCTCTTCTTCGCAGGCAAACAGTTGACTCCGGTTGTTGCCCACTAACTTCGTTCCCAGGATCAATTCTCGATATGCTGTCTCGTCGGCCCGGAACAATAGCGTACTCGCGGAATTCCAATATTGTGCCGGACTAATCAACCAGGCCGCTAATTCAAAACGAAACGTTACTGGCGCGATCAGTAAGAGAAATATCGGTAACAAGAATCCGCATACCCCAGAAATTAGAACCCTGTGTCTCGTCCATGCCTCTTGAGCCATTGACCGATTACCAGGGTAATTGACTGGCGGTATCGATACAAAGGTGCCGCCATATTGCGTAGGTGATTCAAGGGGGGCCTGACGAGTAGTCAATTCAATCAACTCTTCGAGCACCTTGGGTTCTGGCTGACTCCTCGCCTCGGTGGCGTCATAGAGCAGACACGAGGGATCGACGAGCCAGGCATGAATTCGCTTCTCCATTGCCAAGCGAAGCTGAGCACTCTCCTCTTTTTGACGTTGGACCTCGCCCTTATTTTCTCCTTCATAGGCAGGAAAGAGGAGTTGTGATTGAGAGGTACTGGTCTGGGTCCCACGGTTTATTAATTTCAACCACTCAGCGGCCAGCTCCAGATAGGCCACACTAATCGGGTCATGCGGGGCATACACCAATACTGGTTTACTGTGCTGATCGGCCTCATCAACCTTTTCGCTCCAGGGAATCGCCAAAGGTAGGGCCATCGGTCCATATCCGCTATGTAGGGCGGTGACCAAGGCATTACCGGCATCGGTTTCCTGGGTGGGAAGTAGATAGACCCCCCGCAACGGTTGACGCATCCCCCCGCGCAGCCGCTGAATCGTAGTTAACAATGCCGGCACCCCAGAGGCACTGGAAACGGCATCAATGGTGGTCGGTACGGGAATAAGCACCCAATGCGCGGCGCTCAAGGCATTGAGGGTAATGAGCCCGAGGTCGGAGGGACAATTGGCGATGACCAGATCAAATCTTATCGGTAATGCCCGGAGGGTCTCCAGACTTTGGACGAGACGGGTACGACTATCGCCCTCCGAGGCCAAACGGTATTCGATCGCGTTTAGGTTATCCTCTGCCGGGAGCAGATATAGGTCCGGGATCTCCGTGGCAGCAATCATGTCTCGGGTAACAACGGCCTCAGTAAATAGACGCGAAGATCCCCCTTCCCCATGCCATCCCCGAATCAGAGAATTACCGATAGCCCCCCCTGGATCTAGGTCGATCAATAAGACCGTCCGCCCCGAAGCGGCAAAGGCCACAGCCAGATTCATGGAGGTTGTAGTTTTGCCCGCACCATCCAGGGTGCCAACAATCGCAATTACCTCAGGGGTCGCGCGAAGATCAGGGAGTTCTAGATTCATCATGCTCAGTCTGTGAGACCAAATTTACCAAACTCTCCAATCCTTGGCGTTTCCGATCCATCCTGGAACCAGGATACGCAATATTGGGAGCAGGCTCGATAGGTTTGGGAGAAGGAGGAGAGGCCGGCTCGGCCGTGGGGAAAGGCGGCAGCGGCGACCGTTGCGGACGAGATAGGGAAACGGGAGTACGTATGCCTTCGACACGCTCCGAGGAATTACCGAGCTTGGCCTTGACTTGTTGGCGATGTACTAGCGATTCGCGCGATGGCGGTCGCCACATCCGACGCTCGGGACCTACAGAAATCAGCGGCCGTTCCTTGGTCAAATTTCGAAGATTCGGCGCTGCACTCTCTGTATTGCGCAACGGGGTTTGTCGGGTCATATCGGGCGACGTTTCCACAACAGAACTTTCTATAATCGGCTTTTCTGTAACCGTTATTTTTATTGGTGCCATGGAATCATGCTTGCGCTGTGCACGCTGTCGAAACCACCATACCCCCAATCCAACCCACGCCGTTACGCCGAGAAGAGCAGCAGCCGATAGCACCCATGATACCCACCAGAGTTCCAGCATTCACGATCCCGCTTACAGTTTGTCGGTTTCTGGTTATTTCCAAAAAGGCCAAACTCTACTACTGTTAATGTAACTAAGCCATTCTGTTAATCCGCGACACCCTACTTACTTAACTCAAATTGCTACCTAGTACGCCTTTCTCGCCTCTCCCCCCGGGAGAGGGGCTTTCTCGTTACAACTTTACGCCAGTGGCCAGCCTAGAGCAGCACCCCAGGTAAATCACCCATGTTCTGATACAAATGAATCTTGCTCTGAGACCTTCTTAAAGCGGTCCAACAACTGCTTGAGGCATAATTTATTCGGTTTGCAGAACGGAATCCGGCAAGTCTTGGAACAAACGTGGGAGCTAAGACCTTTTTCTGTAGAATCGACACCAGGATATGATCCCCATACCTCGCGACGCAGGTCCGCATACCATTGCTCCAGGTCGAGGCGGTCGCGTGCCGTCTCTGCCCAACGCCAAATCGGGGCATACTCAATCACAATTAGCTCGCTGATCGCAGCGTCCCAATTACCGCGCCGCACCTCTCCTAGGGCGTGAGCCACACGCTCTTCGATCTTGCCAATGCGACCCCGCACGGCACTGTCGTCATGAAACAAAGGTAACCAGGCATTCCAAAACGGGCGGGTGGTTGCCTCTTGCTCCTCTCGACGAATCAAGAGTTCACCATAAAGGTGTTCCAGTGTCGTTAACAGTAGTGGACGTCCCGGCACACCACGTGCAGCAATGGGTTCTAATTGAGCAAGGATCTCTGATTCGCCCCACATTGCCTGGAGAGCCGTCAATTCCGCTTGGAAATCGCTGCCCTCGATCAATTTCAGACCCAACTCCTCCACCGCCATTACCCGCCATGACATCTCACGCTGACGCTCCTGGCGCTGCGCTGCCTCGTGTAATACTTGTTCGAGGCGCTCGTCCATTTGGCCGCGCGATGATTCCAGAGCATTCATCAGGTCCTCTGAGCGTCGCTCCAGCCGTTCACTCAATTCGGCCTGTGATGATTCTACGGCCTTGAATAGATCCTTGGAGCATTGCCCAAGCCCTAACCAAGGACTCAATTTAGAACGAAACACCAGCCACCAGACTATGCCCGGAATGAGCATCCCCAAGAGCAACCAGGCTGACGGATGAAAATTGACATATTGCCTCCATTGCTCAAACCAACGGGTCTGGGACGATTCCATTGCCTTCGCCAGATCCTGTGAACGTTGTTCTAATAATTCACCGAGGCGGGCCTGCGATGATTCCACGATTTTGACTAATTCTTGCGAATTCTGTACCGCTGGCGTCACGGGTGCGGGTCCTATATCCGAATGAAGCGCAACCAGTGCCACCAAACCCACGCTAAACACCAAGAGAAGCAACCATAGCGGCCAGCGCAATAGGTCCAGACGCCGCCTTAATTGCGCACCCCACTGCGCCTGGGATGATTCTACGGTCTCGATGAGGGTCTGCGCATTTTTCTCCAGTCGTGCCAACGACGATTCCATGAGCTTGGTAAGATGTTCCGAGTGTCGTTCCCACTGCTCGCCTAAACGAGGCGATGCCCCGCCCTCTGCCACTTCAAAAAACTTGGGAGTCGCAGTTGTTTTGAGTAGCGATTGATAATCAGCGGACATCATACGTTTCAGACGCGGGTCCTGCGTCAGAATCATCTGCCAACGCTCTTCTACCGGTTGTGCAAGGAGCGCATCGAGTATTTCCCTGCTCTCCAGATACGCAGCCAGCTCCCCATCAGCAATTAATTCGTCTAAACGCGCTTTCCAGGGCATAGATTATCTGCCATCAAGTTAGGCTTCACTACTCCGTATCTATTCCCCGATGATTCTCGGCAGTGTACCTGGTATTTTTCCAGGATCTGGCTTGCTCACCGAGAAACGGGTGAAACCAATGGCGTACCAGAATGGCCTTATCTACAATGTCTGCGGAGGCGACGGTGAGGCGAGCTGTGCCACCCTCACCCTAAGGGTGGTCAGTGTCCGTCCTCATGACTACATCGCCTCTTTTTCAACAGCACACCACTGCCATTTCACCCGTTTAGATTCTGACAACCGTTCTCCGAAACTTACCCATCTATCACGATGACAAATGGTGTTCGGTTCCTGCTTCATCGAGGCTGCCCAGGGAATGGCTTGGTTTTCGCCAGTAAGACTCCCCTTAGCGGGGAGTCTTACGCGGATTGCGCCGCAGCCGACAACTCCCCCAGGTCTCACGACCTCTCCACAGGCTTAAGATTCCGTGGAACTCACGGTACGTTGATATTGTTGACTATCCAGTTTGGTTTAGCAAACGAGCCGAGGTGGATAAAAACATCCAGTGGTCCTATGTCGAGGGGTGTATTTGTGAATGTATGTCCATAAAAGAGCACATACCTGACACCAGTCGATTACCTCCGAGTAATCGTCCCCGCAAGCCCCCGCCTCACCACAGACGTGGCCGAACTTGTCCAAAGTTCAATCCTTGGGACAATCGACCATAACCTGACGAAAACAACGACCAAGGTCGTTTTCCGAAATCCGAAAGCTAAATCACTGCCGTCATTTACGATTGTGGTTTATCAATCGTTCGGCGATCCGGTGCGGTGGACCCACGAATTGGGCAGCGCCAAGTTTGATGGCCTCTGCGGGCATACCGAACACCACGCAGCTTTCCTCATCCTGTGCGATAGTAAACGCGCCACGGTCGGCCATGAGTTTGAGTTCCTCGGCACCATCTCGGCCCATGCCCGTAAGCAGAATCCCAACTGCCTGGCGGCCAAAGCGTTCGGCCACTGATCGAAACAGCACCCCCACCGACGGTCGTAATCCGCGATGTGGTTCGTCCTGGCTGATGCGCAATTCACCTTGCCGTCCGACCCGTAGGTGATGATCGTCGGGGGCGACATAGACGCGGCCAGGCTGCGGAATTTCGCCATCACGGGCCATTCGTACCGGCCAGCCAGAGGCCTCGGCCAGCCACTCCGTGAAACCTGAGGTAAAACCGATTGAAATATGCTGTACCAAAAGAATCGCGACGGGGAAAGTCGCAGGTGACAGGCGAGAGAGAATTTGCAGGACCGTGGCGGGTCCTCCCGTCGAGGCCCCCATCGCGACAATCGCCATCTGACCCGTGGTCTCACCCGGGTCTGGTTGGATCATCGCTACGGGAGGAGGGTGGCGCCACCGTCGCACCATCTTGACTTCGGACATCAATTTGAGGGTGTTGATTATCGCGGCCCCCTCGGCTTTGGCATTCGGGTCGCCAAAACCCGAAGGCTTTCTCAGCACAGCGAGCGCTCCCGCCTCCAGAGCCCGCATCGCGGTATGCACCTCGCCAAAATGGATGCTGGCGGTGCAGATGACGATGGGAACAGGTTGGGAAGACGACAGGATCCGGCGGGTCGCCTCTAAGCCGTCGAGTCGCGGCATGTGAATGTCCATGAGGATCACATCAGGCCGCCGCCGGGCCACACTCGCCAGCGCCTCTTCGCCGTCAGCGGCGGTGCCGATAACCCGCAGCCCCTGATCGCTCCCGATCAGGTATTCCAGGTAGCTTCGAATCACCCGCGAGTCCTCGACGATCAGCACGTCAATCATAGAAGCCTCTGAATGATCTCAAGCAGGTTGCTCTGGTCAAAATCGCTCTTGACGAGGTAGGCATTGGCGCCCACCTCGACTCCATACTCGCGATCCTTTTGCTAGCCCAATGCCGTAACCAGTACCACCGGAAGATCCTTGAGATTTTGGTTGGCGCGGATCCGAGAAGTCAGTTCAAAACCGTTCATGCGTGGCATGTCTACATCAGAGACCACGAGGTCGAAAGATTCCGTCTTGAGTCGAGTGAGGGCATCCAGTCCGTCCACCGTGGCCACAACCTGAAAACCGGCGCCTTCCAAGATACTTTTGACCAGCGTTCGGGCCGTGATGGAATCCTCGGCGATCAATAGGCGGCGTCGTTCCGTTGCGGTGTTTTCAAGATCGCCAACTGGCATTGGTACTGCGCCCGCCGATTCCAGCAGGTCGAGGACATTGAGAACGGGAATGATGGCGCCACTGGCCGAGAGTGAGGCACCAGCGATGTGCCGAACCCGTGGGAGCTGCGGACCAAGGCTCTTCACCATGACCTCCTGCTCACCCAGCACCTCATCGACAATGAAGGCCACCTCGCGGTTGGCAGCACGCATCACCACCACTGGCCAAACGCTTGCTTGGGAACGCCCACTGACCCCGGACAGTCCCAGATTATCCCGCAAGCGTGCGAGCGACACCGCGCGTCCTCCCACCGCAACCGTCTGACGGTTTTCGACGGTCCTGATTTCGCTGGGTTTGATGCGCGTTACACGGGCCACATTGGCGGTGGGGATGGCAAAAGATTGATCCGCCACCGTCACGAACACCCCGCGAAAGGTGGCGCGTGTCAGTGGCAGGGTCAGGCGAAAGGTTGTACCAATACCTGGTGTCGAGGTTACCCGAATCGTTCCACCGAGCTGTTCGACCTTCTCGCGAACAATTGCCATACCCAGTCCCCGGCCCGAGAGGTCGGTGATGAGCGGACTGGTAGATAATCCCGAGTGGAAAATGAGTTCACTAACCTCGGTGTCGGTCAGGCGAGCGGCCTCGGTGGCGGTGACGAGTCCGAGTCGGATGGCGCTTTGCCGAACGCGTTCAATATCGATCCCCGCGCCATCGTCGCTCACCTGAATCTCGACGCGATTCCCTGGGAGCGGCGCAACCGCGATCGTAATGGTTGCCCGACTGGGTTTGCCTACCGCCTGGCGGCGATTCGATTTTTCCAGGCCGTGATCGATACCGTTGCGCAGGAGATGAATGAGCGGATCCTTGAGTTCATCGAGTACCCGGCGATCGACTTCAATGTCTTCACCGCGAATCACAAGTTCGGCCTCCTTACCCTGTTCACGCGCCAGATCGCGCACCTGTCTTGGCATGACGCCGAGGAGGGTCGAACATGGGAGGAGCAGGGCCTTCTTGGTGTCCTCCAGCAGGTTCTCGACGCTGAGACCGAGTGCGCGTGCCTCCTGTTGTGCCGATCGGGCCAAATTTAGCAGTGACTGCTCCAGTTCCTTGGCGTGAAGTATCTCGGCATCGATGAGTTCGTTTACGGCGACAGTGGTATCCTGATGCTGTCCCTGATGCTGTCGAATCTTCCGCCTCAGGCGACTGGCTTGCTGGGTGTGCCGATGATTCCAATGACCTAGCTCGATAGCCAACCGGCGGAGTACAGCGGCCTGGCCGTTCGCGGTGATCTTGGCGCCCACTAGCTCTTCGGCTTCCAACAAAATGGACTGAAGCTTGCGCGTGGCTACCCGAACGGTCTCCGAGGTGGCTGCTACCTTTGTCCCCGGTCCGTCATTTCCCGTAGTAGGAGCGGGGGGAGAAATATCTGCACCCGCACCTGATTCTGCCGAGACAAGGGGGGAGAGGGGAGAGGGTTGCGCCACGACCGGCGCATCCAGTTCATCCGGCGCTCCTTGCGTTACCCGCCGTAGCACCGCAAGCGCCGATTTCTCACTCTCGCTGCCCTCTGGTGAGGAGGTCGCGCCCGGACTGGCACACAACGTGGTGATCACGTCGATTGCAGGATGGATGCCGTCGAGCAATGCGGCAGACAGAGTGAGTTCGCGGCGTTTCGTTGCCGCGAAAATGCTTTCAAGCTCCGTGCACAATGCCTCGACATTGGGAAGACTGACCGAACGCGCCGCGCCCTTGAGGGAATGGGCCTCGCGAAAGATGCGTTCGACGATGGACGCCTGCTCGGCCTCATTCGCCCGCTCGATTGCCATGAGTCCGGCGGTGATGGCCTCCAGGTGCTCACCCGCCTCGATCTTAAACTCCTCCCGCAAACGCGCCAGGAATTCCTCTTTTTTCTTATCCATACACTTGCCTCATTCTCGTCGCGCTGCTACCAGACCAACCCCGTGATAACCGTTTATCTCCTCCCGTTGGGAGGGGGGAGTGAACGGTTACACCCCGTGATAAATGGATAGGTTTGGAAGAACGAGACCGATTAATTCTCGAGGCGTTGCCGCTCGACCAATCCCTTGAGCCGTTCGCCAAACGCCTGAAGGGATTGGGCCGAGGTCTTAAGCTGTTGGGTACCCGCCAGATTTTGACTGGTGGCCTGGCGGATATTGGCGATTGCCGAGGCGATCTGATCCATGCCGATGAGTTGTTGCTGATTCGAGGCGGCAATTTGGGTGGCGGCCTGGGCCGCATCACCGATACTACCCGCGAGCGCCCGGATCGAATCTCCCGCATCGGTGGCCTGCTTGACCCCGGCGGCCACCACCTTAGTACCTTGCTCGGTGGCCATAACTGCGGCGCTGGTGGCTTTTTGCACCTCCATCAGGATGACCCGCACCTGGGCCGTCGCCTGGCGCGATTGCTCGGCGAGACTCTTGACCTCTTGCGCTACTACCGCGAATTCCTTGCCATATTCGCCCGCGCGGCTCGCCTCTAAGGCCGCGTTGACTGCCAACAGATTCGATTGTTCGGCCAGATCGTTGACCGTCGCGATAATCTCGCTAATCGCCTGGCCCTGTTCGCTCAACCGCACGACACTCTCGGCGATTGATTCCATTTGCTCGCGGATGTGGTGCATACCCTCGATGGTTTTGGCTACTGCTTGGTGGCCAGCTTCGGATACGGTGGCGGTTCTCTGGGCACTTTCCTGGACGTTCTTGGCCTTCTGGTGGGAGAGGTGGGCCGTCTGCTTGACCTCCTCGGCGGTGGTGCTGGTTTGGCTCACTGCAGTAGCGGTTTCGGCCGCTCCTGTAGCGACCTGTGATACCGTGGCGAGAATCTCCGTCGAGGAACTGGCGAGGACCCCCACCCCCTCGCGCAGATCGCGGTTTAATTCGCGCAGGCTGCTGATCATGGTCTGGAAGGCCTGTTGCAGCCCACCAATCTCGTCCGTCCGGTTTTCGACCTCGATCCGTACGGTCAAATCACCCATCGCCACCCGCTCGGCAATGCCAGTGATTGAACGCAGAGGCATCGCCAGCAATCGGTTCATAAACCAGGCCATGACAACGGCTAGCAGTATCGACCCCGCCGCGATGCCGATGAAAACGCGAGTGGCTTCGTTAAATAACCGTGCGGATTCTGCCACTGCGGCATCGGTCTCCTTGTGAAGGATGTCATCGACCTTGAGCATCGTCGCTCGGATGGCTTCAAATCGTTCATGCTGTAGTCCAACCCCCAGTAGGCGCGCCTCCTTGACTTTTCCCGCCTCGACCAGGTTGAACTGCTCGGTACGGCCATCGCGGTAGGTGGCGATTTGCTTCTCTACCGTAGCAATGAGGGCGATCCCCTCTGCTTCCCGTTGGGTCGTCCAATAGGTCTGGATAAGGGCGATGCCTTGCTGAATTTTCTTGGCTCGATCATCGATTTCGCTCTTGATTGCGGATCGGTCGCTCTGATTTTCAGACGCCAGAAATTGAAGCATTTCGCTTCGAATACGATTTTCATGCGCACGAAACTCCGCAGCGGTCAATGCCATTAAATGGATCTGATCAACATTGTCTCGCTCGTTCTTCTGTATTGCCGCCAACGTCTGGTAGGCCAGAGTGGACAAACCTGCCAGCAACACACAGAGGACCCCAAAAACCAGGAGGAGTTTTGAACTGATCGTGATATTCCTGAACCACTTCATAACTTTAATTCTCTAATTGATGTTGGATGGTTGGGTAATCTAACCTAAGTTACCATCTTGCCGTCATTCCGATCGGGAACACCGGAGAGATCGCAACTTGGGTTCATTTAATCGTTGACTTTAAGGCTAGGGTCTTCCAGCAGGCGGCCCCCATCGAGCACCACCAACATCTGACCCGTGACCCCTTTGAGAAATTTCTCACGAACACCGGTCAAAGTGGGGAGGCAATCTTGTAGCGCTGATGCCGCCAACAGGCGCACCCCCTCGATGGTATCGGCCAGGAGCCCTAGTTCGTTGCCACCTCCCCTGAGCACGATGACCCGATTGAGTTCGGTAAGACCCCGGTCGGGGAACTCGAAGACCTTGCGCAGGTCGATGATCCCCAAGATCTGGCCTCTCAAGTTCATGATCCCGGCGAGAAAGGGCGGTGTACCAGGGAGGGGGGTGAGGTCTTTGAGTCGGCACACCTCGCGGACATGGCGAGTTTCGACGGCGTAGGTCTCGCCGGCCAGCGAAAAACCAAGAATCTCCAGATGTTGGGTCTCATCCGGTTTGGTCGGTGTCTGGGCCGCTTTTCGTGCCCGTGCCTCGAGAATCCGACGAACTTCATCCGGGCTCTGCTCAAGGTGGCCGGAGATCCCTGCCGCTACAGTAGCTAGACGGCGGCGGATGGATTCCCAATCGATTTCTTTGGTCATAAGATGCTATCGAGTGGTGGTGACCGAGGCGGTCAAAAAATCTGGTGCGCAAACCCAACAAGCTCAATATCGAACGACAAGCCAACCGGTATTGTGCGTTAAAACCACAAACCGTTTAGGCACTCTGCGAGAGCGCAGTGTTCGGTTGGACGACTGGAGTACGGCCCGAGGTTACATCAATCTCTGTCTATTTATCAATTGAACAAGCTAGGGCGGTGGGGTCGTGCCACGGAATCTTCGCAAAATGTGCATGGGGAGTAATTGTGCGCAGTCTTCGGGACGACCGCAACCTTCGGCGGGGCATCATATACTGTATGTGGCCAGGATTTACGTTTTCTTCTGTCTGAAATTAATAATGTCCGTACCGAAAAGCTTTAGAAATCAAATATCCCTCCTCTCTTGGATGAAAATATTCTAAACCCGGATATCGAGGATCGAACCAATCATTCTAATAATTGGCAGCGACGCCAGGAATTTTCTCGTTGGTTTGCAGAATTACTTCTAATAAAACCCTAGGTAAAGTTCCGTGTCGATACTAAAATGGTTTCGATGTTGTGCTGATGCTGCTGGGGCGGTTGGTCGCCTCAAGGAACCATGCTATCCTCTTCTTCTGATTATTGTTACTATCCCTTGGCTATTCCTCACGACCTGGAGTTTGGCCGACACCCTCGATGAAACCTTAGCTAGCAAAGTGAAGGCGACCTATCTTTACAATTTTATCAAATTTGGTAACTACCTACCTATCCCCTGTTGCAGTTCCTGGGTAGCTACTGAACGAAAGAATATAAGCTCTATACTATAGACATGGAAATCTCCGAACTACCCAACAACGTAGAAGCCCTGAAAAAGTTACTCAAGCGGGCATACGAGAAGATCGCACAACTCGAGGCGGAAAACGCCGAGTTTCGGCGACGGTTGGGCATGGATAGCAGCAACAGCCATAAACCACCAAGCAGCGATGGATTGAAGAAGAAGCCGATAAAGCCCGCGTTTCCTAAAGAGGAAGGACGGCGTAACGGTGGGCAGAAAGGGCATGAGGGAAAGACGTTACGGCAGGTGGAGAATCCTGATCGGATAGAAGTACATTTGCCGGGAAAATGCCAAAACTGTGGGCGCTCGTTCAGCAGTGAGGAAGAGTATCAAGTTATTGGTAGCCGTCAAGAATTCGATCTGCCGCAACCGAAGCTTGAAGTGACGGAGCATCGGATTGGGCAGATCGAATGCTGTGGAGTGAAGCAAGAGGGAAATTACCCCGCTGGAATAGATGCACCGGTACAGTATGGTCCCGGGGTACGTGCGCTGGTGACGATGCTTGATGTGGACCATAAGATGCCGCTCGAACAGATCTGCACACTGTTTGAGGATATCTACGGATATAACCTCAATAGTGCCACGGTACTGGAGACGTTAAAGAGCGGTTATGAGCAAGCCTCACCACTTGAGGAGGCGAGCAAAGCACGTTTATTGGAAGAACCGGTCGTTCATTTCGATGAGACGGGGTTGCGCGTTAGGGGAAAATTGTATTGGCTGCATACTGCGACAACTGCCCGCGACACCTACTTGTTTGTCCACGAGAAACGTGGACAGAAGGCACTGGATAGTACCGCGTCGGTGATTAAAGATTTTACCGGAACGGCAGTACATGATTGTTGGGCGCCATATTTCAAATATACAAAGGCGCACCATACTCTCTGTGGCGCTCATCTCCTACGTGAACTGAAAGGACTACAGGAAAACGGTAGTCAATGGGCTGGAGAGATGCACGCGTTTCTGATGGAACTTTACAAAATGCCACATGCCATTGCAGAAGCAGCTGCGGAAGCTGTACGGAAACGCTACCGGGAAATTCTGGAGCATGCTGAGAGCGAGGAACCGCTACCCATCGCCACTGGCAAGCGTGGCAGACCAAAGCAATCGACGGGCCGCAATCTGCTTGACAGGTTGCGCCTCTATCAAAATGGGGTGCTGGCTTTTGCCTTGGAAGCTGGTGTCCCGTTCACTAATAACCAAGCTGAACGGGACCTTCGCCCCTCAAAGGTTAAACAAAAAGTCAGCGGTGGATTTCGCACCGAGAGTGGTGCTCACATCTACGCAAGACTACAGGGGGTTATTTCGACTTTCCGCAAGCGAGGAAAGAACATCTTTGCGCACTTGCGTGAGCTATTTTCGCCTCGTCCATCCCCTGTCGTGGTTGACAAAGGTGGGTAGGTAGGTAGTTACCAAATTTGTTGATTGGCCAATCGCCAATTTCCCAGACTCGTTCGTGCCATTCAATGTCTGTATTTTAGGGCAGGACCCTCTCGAATCATCGCTTGACTTCATCTCGGATCGAACAATAAAAGGCCGTCTTGTGATTGTGCGTCACGCAACGGATAAGCACGAATTGGATAACTGTCAGATGGTTTTCATCAGTCATTCGATGCAGCAGGAACTGGGATCGATCCTCGACATATTACGAGATCGTGCAGTGTTGACGGTTGGTGATATGGCGGGATTTGTCCAGAAGAACGGGATGATTGGCTTTGTTCTCAAAAATGGGAAAATTCATCTGGAGATCAATTTAACCGCAGCACAACAAGTGAGGCTTAGAATCAGCGCTAATTTGTTGGAGGTTGCTACCATTGTCGATTTGAAGGATACCATCGATGCCCATCACTGAAAACCAGAACTGGTTCTCGAAACTACCGATCAAGACCAAGATGTTGGTGATTATTATGGCGCCAACGACGATCTGTTTGCTTTTAGCGGGCATCACTTTGGTTAATTACGATTTAATTCTGATAAAACAGACCATGGTGCAAGAGTTGTCGATCTTGGCGACCGTTATCGCTAATCGTAGTACCGCCGCTTTGGTCTTTCACGACCAAGATCTCGCTGAGAAAAATCTTTCGGCCTTGGCAGCTAAACAGTCCATGGTGTTGGCCTGCATCTATACCATGGATGAAACGGTGTTTGCATCATATGTGCGGCCTGCCTATCCTCGCAAAAAGTGTCCGCAACCTCTACCAGAATACGCTAATTATTTTCAGGACAGTTCTTTGAATCTGATTCAACCGATCGTACTTGATGGAAAACAGATTGGTATCATTTTTCTTCGCTCCAACCTTAGTGTCCTAGAAACCATCAAGGGGCAGTCTATATTGATTGGAAGCATTGTGATTTTAGTAACTATTGCCATTGCATTTTTTCTGGCCATCAAGCTCCAGCAAGTAATATCCGGTCCGCTTGGTCATCTTGCTACGGTGGCAGGAACGATCCGCACCGAAAAGGATTACTCGCTACGTGCTGATTCGCAGGGAAGGGAGGATGAGCTTGGGCAGCTAGTGACTACATTTAACGGTATGCTCGATACTATTGAAATTCAAAATCGAGAACTATTGGATGCGCGGGATCATCTGGAAGAGTTGGTAGAGTGTCGCACGGAAGCACTTACCGCAGCCAATAAGGAACTCGATACCTTTGCCTATTCGGTATCCCATGACCTGCGTGCCCCCCTGAGAGGTATTGACGGTTGGAGTTTAGCGTTGCAGGAAGATTATCGAGATCAATTGGATACCACCGCCCACGAATATCTGGATCGTGTGCGTTCGGAAACCCAACGCATGGGGCAACTCATTGATGATATGTTGCAGCTTTCTCGGGTGAGTCGCTCTAATATATCCATACAGCGATTGGATTTAAGCGCCATTGCACAAACGGTTATCAGTCGTATTCAGGATCTACAACCTAATCGCTCCGTTAAATTTCTGATTCAGCCCGGATTAGTAGCGCAAGGTGATCCTCGATTGTTGGAAATCGTGCTAACCAATCTTTTGGATAACGCCAATAAATTTACTACTAAACAACTCGCGGCGCGAGTTGAAATGGGTTGTATCGAAAGTTTAGAAGTCAATCAACCCGTTTTTTTTGTTCGGGACAATGGGGTTGGTTTTGATATGACTTGTGCCCAGCAACTATTTGGCGCTTTTCAGCGTATGCACAAGGCAAGTGAGTTTCCGGGCACCGGCATTGGTTTGGCAACTGTTCAGCGTATCATCCGCCGACATGGTGGTAGGGTGTGGGCAGAATCACAGGTTGGTCAGGGCGCAACTTTCTATTTTATCCTCTAAAGGGGGCATTATGAACTCCGGAACTATTTTGTTGGTTGAAGATAATTCCAGTGATGTCGGTCTAACCCGGCGTGCGCTAAAACAGAGTGGGATCCACAACGATTTGCTCGTAGTAGAGGATGGTCAGGAGGCGCTTGATTATCTTTTTTGCACCGGGAGGTATCTTGACAATGGCTCGAGAGATTTGCCCGTGCTGGTGCTGTTAGATCTAAAACTACCGGGGATTGGCGGATTGGAGGTATTGCGCAGGATGCGGTCCGCCACGCGCACCCGGCGCGTGCCGGTGGTCATTCTTACTTCGTCAACGGAAGAGCAAGATATTGCTGCGGGATACGACCTAGGGGTGAATAGCTATATTAGAAAGCCCGTTGACTTTCACCGGTTTGCTGAAGTAATCAAACAACTGGGTTTGTACTGGTTGGCGCTTAATGTGATGGTTGCTGCTTAATTGATCTCCCTCAAAAAGTTGATACCACGATGAACACGCCAGTCTCCGTCATATTGGTCGAGGATTCGGAAAGTGATGCTGCGTTGATCATTCGCTTCCTGAGAAAGGCCGAGTTCGACGTTATTCACAAAAGGGTTGAGACTGCGGAGCAGATGCGCACTGCATTGCATGAACGTGCCTGGGATATTGTCTTATGCGATTATCAATTACCCGGTTTTAGAGCGGACATGGCCCTTGCTGTTCTCCAGGAAAGTGCCATGGATATTCCGTTTATTATCGTTTCGGGGGCTATTGGTGAAGAGTTGGCCGTTGCCCTAATGAAGGCTGGGGCACATGACTATGTAATGAAAAATAATTTGGCACGATTAGCTCCTGCGGTACAACGAGAGATTAAGGAGGCGTGCGAACGTAAAGAGCGACGGCACGCTGATGAGGCGTTACGTGCGAGTGAGGAGCGCTGGAGCTTTGCGCTGGAAGGCGCGGGCGACGGCGTTTGGGATTGGAATCTCAATACTGGGCAGATCATTTTCTCTAGGCGTTGGAAAGAAATGTTGGGTTTTGCCGAGAACGAGATCGGGGGTACCTTAAGCGAATGGGAGCAGCGTATCCACCCCGAGGATCTGCCCAATGTCCAAGCCGCCCTGGCGGCGCATATCACAGGCAAAACCGCAACCTATGCCCTTGAAAATCGTCTTTTGTGCAAGAGCGGTGGTTGGAAATGGATCCTCTCGCGGGGTATGGCGGTCAACCGCGATGCGAGTGGAAAACCGAAGCGTATGATCGGAACAAATACCGATATTTCGAATATTAAGCAACTAGAACATGCTCTATTACGTAAGACGGCCATGTATGCCGTGCTCAGCGGCACCAATAGTGCTATTGTCCGGATCCAAGATCGACAATTATTATGTGATGAAATATGTCGAATTTCGTTGAAATTTAGTAGTTTGCGACTTGCCTGGATCGGTATGGTTGATGAAATCGAGCCACGAATTGTCCCGTTGGCGGTGGCTGGTCAGGCCAGTGATTACATTCGTGCTCTCATTATCCATTGCACGGATAATGACCCCGCCAGCATCGCGCTCCGAGAGCAGCGCTCTATTATTGCTAATCGCCCCGGGATTGGTTTGTGCCTTGTCATACCGTTGCAAGGAGGCGGGCAGCATGGTGTGTTTTCGGTGTGTACCAGCGATGTGGATTATTTTGACCTGGGAATGGTTGAATTGTTAGAGGAGATGTCCAAGGATATTGCCTTTGCGCTAGATAAACTGCATGCCGCAGAAGAACAGCGCCGTACCGAGGCAAGATTGCGCTTTCATGCGCAGGTCTTCGATAAAAGCGCCGAGGCGATGATTATCACCGCAGCGGACAATACCATCATGACGATTAATGCGGCGTTTACCGAAATGATCGGGTACACCCTAGACGAGGTGCGTGGCCAAAACCCACGGATGCTTTCCTCGGGGCGACATGACCGAGATTTCTACACCCAGATGTGGAATATGTTGCTCCACTCTGGTTTTTGGCAGGGGGAGATCTGGAACCGGAAAAAGAATGGTGAGGTGGCCCCGCAATGGTTAACAATTAATCGCGTTCGTGATGATAACGGTGAGGTGCTTCATTACTTTGCGTTGTATGCCGATCTTACCCAACAACGGGCCTCAGAGGAATTGCACTATCTGAAGTACCACGACGCTTTGACCGGATTGGCCAATCGGTTGTTGTTGGAAGATCGCGTGGCGGAGGCCATCGCTCAAGCTCGCCAGTCCTGTCGTTATGTCGGGCTATTATTTGCCAATCTGGATAATTTTCATTCGGTAAATGATTTACTTGGGCATGTTGCAGGAGACAAAATATTAAATACCACTGCGGCGCGTTTGTGTTCTGTCGTTGGTGAGCGTGGTATCGTCGCGAGATTCTCGGGTGACACCTTCGTGGTTGCCTTACCCAACTTGAATCATCCGAGTGAAATTAATGGAATGGCCGAGGAGATCTTGGAGGCGATTGTAGTTCCTTTTACTGTAGCGGAGCAAAATATCCAGCTCACGGGGCGCATCGGGATCGCGGTATATCCCGGCGATGGCCCTGATTTCTACACCTTGATGAAATGTGCAGATACCGCAATGCTGAATGCTCGAGGGGAGGGGCGCAACTCCTATCGGTATTTTACCGTGGATCTGAATATTCGCACACAAAGACAGTTCTCGGTTAGCACGGAATTACGTCGTGCACTGGAAAATAATTCGTTCGTATTGTATTATCAACCGCAAATCGATATCGAAAAACGTAAAATCATCGGTGCCGAGGCGCTAATTCGTATTAATCATCCCGAGCGTGGAATAATCTCCCCGGCGGAATTTATTGGGGTGGCGGAGGAAACCGGGTTGATCGTTCCGATTGGCGAATGGGTGATCCGGGAGGCATGTCAACAGTTACAACGCTGGCGGGCGGAAGGAGATTGTGATCTAGTGATAGCGGTCAACGTGTCGCCACTGCAATTGCGTCAACCTAATCTCATCGATGTTATCCAGCGGATTTTGGATGAATGTGGGGTGGAACCATATTCCCTGGAGCTGGAATTCACTGAAAGCGCCATTATGAAAAATGTCGATGCCACGCAGGACCTGATCAATCGTTTTCGAGAGATGGGGCTGCATTTGGCTATCGACGATTTTGGTACTGGTTATTCAAGTTTGAGCTATCTTAAGCAGTTTCAGGTAAACCGGTTAAAAATTGACCAGTCATTCGTACGTAACCTTACAAAGAATGCGAATGATGCGGCCATTGTAAAAGCGATCATCGGTCTTGCTCATGGCCTAAACCTGAAAACTATTGCCGAGGGAGTTGAAACGAAAGAACAGCTTAATTATTTGCGTACCATGCATTGCTATGAAATGCAAGGTTATCTCTTTAGTCCGCCGGTGACGGCAGAGGCGTTTAAGGTACTATATCAATCGCATGGGTGGCTACCCGTGTAAGTAGCGGTCGAAAAAATGAGCAAACAATTTTCGAATAATTCCACTGGACCCTTTCCACGGCGATTTGAGATGGAGGAAACCAACTATCTCCTAGCGCGTTTTCTACACCTCGATATCCCGCTCTTGGTGGGATTGTGTCTATTGGCGGGGGTGGGATTGGTGGTGCTTTACAGTGCGGGGGGGCAGGATTCAAACCTGGTGGCGCGTCAACTGTTACGTCTAACCTTGGGTTTCGCAGCGATGGGGCTATTTGCCCAGATCCCACCCCAGCATTTAGACCGTGCCGCCCCCTGGCTTTATGCCGCAGGTGTTGTACTACTCGTTGGGGTACTTCTCAAAGGGGACATCGGTAAAGGGGCGCGACGTTGGTTGGATCTCGGAATGGTACGATTCCAGCCGTCCGAGGTCATGAAAGTGGCTATGCCCATGGCTATTGCTTGGCTGCTTGCCAATAGCACTTTGCCTCCTCGTTTGTGGCGGTTGGCATTAGCGGCAGTGATGATTTTGCTACCTGTGGCCCTTATCGCCAAGCAACCCGATCTTGGTACGGCTCTTTTGGTGGCCAGTGCTGGGGCTTTCACGCTATTCCTCGGTGGCATTCCTTGGTGGTTAATGGGAATTCTGACTGCCAGTTTTATCGCGTTGGCGCCCGTGGCCTGGCACTTTCTTCACGATTATCAGCGTGCGCGGGTGATGATGTTTCTCAACCCGGAGAGTGACCCGCTAGGTGCGGGTTATCACATCATTCAATCCAAAATTGCCCTTGGCTCTGGAGGAGTCTATGGTAAGGGGTGGATCAATGGAACTCAGGCCCACCTAGATTTTATCCCCGAACGCTCGACTGATTTTATCTTCGCCGTCTTTGGCGAGGAATTCGGGCTAATGGGGGCAATTTTGCTGATGATCCTCTATCTATTTGTTATCGCTCGTGGGCTGTATATTGCCGCGCAGGCCCAAGGTACCTTTGCTCGATTACTGGCGGGGAGTATTACGCTTACCTTCTTTGTGTACATCTTCGTCAATCTTGGGATGGTCTCGGGCCTATTACCGGTGGTAGGAATTCCGTTGCCGCTGATTTCCTATGGAGGTACCTCATTGGTAACGCTGATGGCTGCCTTCGGGATTCTCATGTCAATCGGAACCCATCGTCGCCCGATAGGGTGAAAATGTTTTTTGCTTACCCATTGATTGTGTTGATTCCTGGTGTGTAGAAGATGAATTCGTTGACACACCAGTTTTTCGGGAAACGACTTAATCATGAGCTACGCGGAAACCGAGATTACTATATCGGACCTCGGGCGAATACCGATAACGATCTGCCACCCGCACCCACCACGGCCCGTTGTACCAGGAATTGCCACGTAACACACGCCGACCGTTAGTAGAATTACTGCTTGAGCAGCGCTGCTCTTCTCCAGAATACCTCTCTTGATACTCCGAACAAGTCCATTCCCAGACGTTACCAAGTATGTCATACAGACCGAAGCCATTTGGTTGAAAGCTACCTACTGGTGCGCTGAAAAAGTATTCATCACTACACTCATGTCTCTCAATCCAAGAGTAATTGTTGGGTCCTTTGGTTTGGTCCGCAACGTTGGCGTACTGGCAGGTGCTATTCAGATTTTCGCCCCAATACCAAGCCGTTGTTGTTCCCGCCCGTGCCGCATATTCCCACTCGGCCTCGGTTGGTAACCGATAAGGCTTGGCGGTACGCTTTGCCAGCCATCGGATATATGCTTGGGCGTCATTCCAATTAACGCATGCTACGGGATTGCGATCAGTCTGTGAAAATCCAGGCCTATCCCAATACCCGTCGGCTTGAAACACCCACTGATTATTGGAAACATCCCACTCAAAACACCCCGCCTCGATGTGATAACCACTACTAGATACAAATGCACGAAATTCGCCAACGGTTACTTCGTATTTTCCCAAGGTAAATGCCCTGATATTTACCCGATGCAGTGGACCTTCATCGTTATCACGTTCTCGCTCGGCTGTCGGCGATCCCATAAGAAAATTACCTACGGGGATCGATATCATTTCTGGCTCGAACGACTGTTGGTTTTTTGAAGTCGGTGGTCCTAGCGTTGATGTTAACGATAGCTTTTCACTGTCTTCTGCTGAGGGGAGAGGTTGAGATTTTGAATGTCCCGCGTCGACCAGGTAACCCATTACCAAAACACCGGCCCAGCCCATCAGCACCATTCCCAACAAGATACCGAACCAGGTCAGTATCGACTTTGTCAGGCGAGTAGAAAGTTGTCCCCTTGAGTTTTCTACGATAGCTTCTTTTCTCTCCGCGCTCAGAGTGGGTGAGGTAATATTTTTATCCCCAAGCAATTCATATTTCCATTCGCTCACTGTCCTTGGTCGATCGCTCTCTGATATTCTTAGGGCATGTTCAATTGCCAATAAAAAGTGTTTCCGATATTTTCCTTTACCAATCTCGAGTAGCGACGGTAGTGGATCCGGACGTTGAGCGCCGGTGGCGATCATGCGCTCGATGGAGGAGGGTGGCTTTTTTCCGGTTATCGCATAATAGATAACTGCCCCCATGGAGAAAATATCGCTCCAAGGTCCTTGTCTTTTATTGTCTTGGTAACTTTGTTCAATGGGGGAATATCCCGGGGTCAATACTATGGTCATCGCTGGCGAGTGCACCCCCATGGCCTGCCGGGTTGCCCCGAAATCTAGCAGGATCGGCCGACCATCCTGGCAGATAAGAATATTGTCCGGTTTTATGTCGCGGTGTAGATATCCTGCGCGATGCATTACTTCTAAACCATCGAGTAGCGGCAGCACCACTTTCAGCAATTCCGACTCAGTCATCATTGGATGATTGCTTAGATAGGTCTTTAAGTTTTCTCCCTCTATAAACGGCATCACCATGTATACTGTACCGAGGGCCTCAAAGAAATATAAGACAGGAACAATATTTTCGTGATCAAATTTGGCCAGGGTCAATACTTCTTTACGGAAGCGATCCAGTCCCCACTCAAATTGGTGGATATCTTCTGCCGTTGAGCTTTTGGCGCGTATCTGTCCGTTCTTTTCCCGTATCGCTACGGTTTTGGGAAAATATTCTTTGATTGCCACAAGAGTTTGGTCATTGAGATTCTTGGCGAGATAGGTGATTCCAAATCCGCCCTGTCCAAGTACTCGTTCAATTTGGTAGTTCAAAATAACGGCGCCAATCGACAAGCAATCTTTGTATGTTTTTAGCATTTCGACATTCTCGATACCAGAATATGAGAATAACTCAAATGTAACTGCTGACGTCCGTCCCGCAGGGTAACTATTCACACCCCCTCCCGTTGGGAGGGGGAATGATTACTGCGCGGGAAGGTGGGCGATTGTCTTCGGATTGGTCTTAGGGATTAGACATTATCGGAAGCTATGAGCTTTGCTTGGGAATCGCGGTCATTTTTCGCGGCACAAGGATGGAGGCGACGCTAGCGTTTCCTGGGGGGGCGATTAGCTTTTTATTTGTTGATATTGAGGATTTGCAAAAGTTTCGGGGTAATTGCGTCAAGGGGTAGCAATGTAGTTACCGCGTCGAGTTGTACTGCAGCGGCGGGCATTCCGTACACTACGGCGGTCGAGGCATCCTCTGCGATGGTATAACCGCCTGCTTTACGCATCGCCAATAGACCACGCGCGCCATCATCTCCCATGCCGGTTAACAGAACCCCAATGCCACGGCTTCCTAAACTCGCCGCCATACTTTCAAATAGAATTGTACCGGAGGGACGTTGGGCGCTGACAGGTCGGTCATGGTGGAGGGACAATAATCCATCCATGCCCACCCGGAGATGGACATTGGCGCCCGCTACATAGATGTGCCCAGGGAGAGGAAATTCACCGTGGCGAGCGATGGACACTGGTAATGGTACTAGGCCATCGAGCCAAGAGGAAAAGCCGGTGACAAAGTCGGCACCAATATGTTGAACGACGCATACCGGCAATGGAAAATTGCTTGGCAATGCCCCCAATACTTTGACCAACGCATTGGGTCCGCCCGTAGAGGCAACTACGCCAAGAATTCGATCTGAAGATTTTACTTCCGGGGCTAGCGGTGGCATCGATTCAGTAAATTCAGTAAATTGATTAACGGCACGCGGCTGAGACCGGGAAGAGGTCATCTCATCGCGACCAAAACGCTGACGCACCACTTTAACCTGACTCATGATGTAGAGCTGGGTGCAGATTTGGTCAGCCATTCGTTCGTAATCGGCGTGGCGGGTGCCGACGGGTTTTTCTACGACGCTGAGGGCGCCAGCGCGCAATGCATTCATCGAGAGGTCGAGGGTATCGTCTTCAAATGCTGAGGCGATTACGACAATTGGCGTGGGACGCTCACTCATGATACGCCGCGTCGTCTCAAAACCGTTCATACCTGGCAGACGGATATCCATTGAGATAACGTCGGGCGCCAGATGATGGAGCAAGGGAATTGCCTGTTCGCCGCTGACCGCAGTCCCGACCAATTCCAGACGCGGGTCGCACTCAATCAGGTGCGACAGGAGTATGCGGATTACCTCAGAGTCTTCAACCATTAATACGCGGACTTTGCCGGTCGGTTTCATAGCAGTTGCTCGATCGTGGCCAGCAATTCGTCTTGATCGAAACGGTGCTTGACGATGTAGGCATCGGCGCCAAGGTCAAGCCCATGTTGGATCTCGTCGGGATGGTCGTGCGAGGTGACCAGAATGACCGGAATTTTACGCAAGGATGGGTCCTGTTTTAGTGTTTGGAGCAGCGCTAGGCCGTTCATACGTGGCATCTCGACATCGCTGATCACGAGATCCGCCGGGAGGCGTCGCAATTCGTCGAGGGCATTCTGTCCGTCTACCGCCAAACGGACGCGGAAGCCTCTGGTTTCCAGGATGCCTTTTTCGAGGGTACGGGTGGTTACTGAGTCGTCGACGACGAGGATGGTCCGTGGGGCGGGCGCGGTTGGTCCGGTCGCGGGCAGCCGGAGACCGGTTCCTCCCTCCTCAGCCAAGGTCTCGGCCAATACGGTCGGGTCTAGCGCAAAGGCGACGGTCCCAGTGTCGAGGAGAAAGGTACCCAAAACCGACCGGTCACTACCCTTGAGTGGGTCATTGAGCAGACACTCACGGACCTGAAGCAAGGTATCAACGACAATGGCCAGGCGACGTTCACCAACCCGCAGTAGTACCACCCACAATGACCCGCTGTGTCCGACATCGACGACTTCGGTTCCACCTAACAGTCGACTGAGGGCGATCAGTGGTACTGATTGGTCGGTCATCGCCAGGGCAGGTCGGCCCTCAACCGTGACCACTTCTTTTGGTGATAGCCGGTACAGGTGATCAACCGTATAACTTGGTAAGCCATAGACTTGGCCACGGCAAGTGACGAGTAGCAGGTGCTGGAACGATACGGTCAACGGCGCGGATACCTCAACCTGGGTACCGCCACTGGGACTCGTTCGCAGCTCAAGCCCGCCCCCGAGTCGAGTCACAGCCTCGTGCAGTACCGACAGGCCAACTCCGCGACCGGACAGTGTATCTACGGTGGTTGCTGTGGAAAAACCGGGCCGCAATAGCAGTCGGTGCAGAAATTCGCGTGATGCGGTCGGTGCGGTTGCCGCGCTCAATAGACCGCGCGCAATGGCTACCTCGACGATACGCTGATAGTTGATGCCACGCCCATCATCGCTAACCGTCACGACCAGTCGACCACCACGAGCCACGAGGTCCATGCGGATGTGGGCCTCCGCTGATTTGCCGTGCTCGGTACGCTCGCTAGGCGGTTCAATACCGTGACTGACCGCGTTACGCAGTACGTGCATCACCGGGTCCTTTAGCATCTGCAGTACCAATCGATCTGCCTCGACCTCAAGCCCCTGAACCTGAACATCGACCCGCTTACCCTGATCGCGGGCCAGATCCCGCACCATCTTGCGAAACCCACCGAATAGATGTTCGGCCGGCACCATGCGCGCCTTTTGTACATCGGCCTGTAGACGTTCGGCGAGTTGGCGTAGGGTCCAGGTACCACGTTCCGACGCCTTGCCGATCTCGGTACTCAGGTGGGTCAATCTACCTACCTGCGTCGCTGTTGCCTCGAGGTGGGGGACGATGCGCGCCAACGACGGTGTAGCTGCGGCCTGACGTAGCGCCAGCCGATTGATCCGACGGAACTGCTCCAAATCGTGGAGCGTGTCGCGCAACGTGCTTTGCAGTCCACGCATTTGGGGGCCGATAAGACCGGAATGTTGTGCCAACTCTGCGGTTAATTCGCCGCTGGTCCGTAGCAATTGATCGAGACTTGCCGCTGGGATGCGCACTGTTTCCTCGGACGCCATCACCACTGGTAATGAGGGAATCGGGGCGGCTGATTCGGGATCTGAGGCGGTTGGCGGTGTTACGGGAGCGGTAGTACTTGGCGCGGGGCTGACCTCCGCATCGTTTGCGTTTTTTTCGCGGTGAGGTCCATGCCCATCTGTAGGGGAGGGGAGGGGTGTGGGCGCACCAATAATGAGTGACCCATGGGGCGATTTCCGTGGCGTCTCTGGTGAAGGGGCGTGATCGGTGGGGCGGGTTGCGTGCCGCGCATCTCCTGTGGTGGCGACGTTTTTTTCGTCAACGCGCCCCTCGGGTTTTGGTAGTGCAGCGGTAAGTACGAGGTCCAACGCGCTCAGGTCTGGGGGCAGGGGGGTAGTACCGCCCGCAACGGCCAGGTCTTCGATGTAGTCGAGGGTCTGGTGGATGACCCCGAGGAGGGTGCCATCCAAGATCGTCTCTTTTTTCTGTAACCGAATGAATAGTGTTTCGAGTCGATGGGCCAGCGTTTCGATGGGGCGAAGGTCAACGGCACGCGCGGCCCCTTTTAGGCTATGGGCGCGACGACAGATCTCGACCAGATCGGCTTCTCTCACCAATGCGATGGGTTCGGTCGTAGCCGGAAGCAGTTTGCGGATGGCCGCCAGGTGTTCGCGATGCTCAACCTCGAATGCAGCCTGCAACCGTTGGCGAATGTCCTTCACAATGAGTACCCGCTGATTACGGTATGGGTTAATCGTCGACCGGAGATGTCAAGACTGGTGGCGCCCCCATCGAGTTGATGGGAGAGGGTGACGATTTACTTGTGCGCGAGATGGATAGGAGATCCAGCACACAAGTGAATGAATCGCTGGGAAGGTATCATCTCCACAAAGGGTGCTGTCAAGAGGTAATGGTTTGATAATCGCTCATGGCGAGACTTCCGGGGTGATCAATTTTACATCGGAAAGTAGGATGTGTAGCCGATAACTCATAAACGCCTTACCAGCCACAAATAGATCCGGACGTGGCAACTCGATTATTACCAGCCCATGCTCATCTATAGTTTTGTTCAGCGTCTCGACAATCGGTGGTGCCTTACGTTGACCTAACCTACGCTACGAAAAAAACATCCTATAATTCTGTCAGTTACAAAAAGTAATGCTGTTGTTTTACGAGCGTAGTGCGTATTTTTATTCTCAATTACTTGAGGTTAAAGTGATGGCTACACACCCAATTGAGGTATTTTGTTGTCGCAACGTAGATTGTCCTGATTTCCGAATTCGCGGCAAAGGAAACTTGCGGTGGCATGGGTGGAGTGGGCATTCTCATCGGATTCGAGGTATTTATTGCCGTACGTGCAGGAAATATTTTTCGGAACGAAAGGGGAATGTATTTGAGCAAAGTCGTTTACCCGAAGAGAAAGTAGAATCCCTGTTGGAACATCTGCGTGAAGGATGTGGAGTGCGGCAGACGGCGCGTCTAATTCATGTGAACCAGAATACAGTGACTCGTTACGCACGCTTGGCTGGAAATCACGCGGTCTTGGTACATGACGAGTTGGTTGCGTTCTCTCCCCAGACAAGGGAAGTACAGTTTGATGAAAAATGGAGTTTTGTATTCAAGAAGGAAGCGAATTGCACTCCAGAAGGAGAGAACTGCGGGGATAATTGGGATCATATTGCTATTGATGCGGAAAGTCGGTTGGTACTGTCCGTGGTTCCAGGAAAGCGTACGGCGGAGAATTGTCTCCAACTAGTTGAAGATGTTAGTAAACGTACTAAAGGAAGAACTGATTTGTTACTTACATCCGACGAACACGCCCCTTACCAAACTGCAATTGAGAAAGTTTACGCAACCGAAGTGGCACAACCTAAACGACCAGGGCCAGGTCGTCCTCCGAACCCAAAGCGAGTCATGCCAAATGACTTGTGTTATGCCACCGTTCGTAAAACTCGCAAGAAGGGTCGAGTTGTGGATGTGAAACGAACCGTGGTCTTCGGTACTCTGGAGTTATTGATCCTATGGCTGGCGCGCTCGATAGTCAGCTCCTTTATCAATACCGCATTCATCGAACGTCTCAATGCCACCGACCGTGGCCAGAATGCCCGGAAGACCCGTAAGAGTTACCGTTTCTCAAAGAATTGGGAAATGCACAATGCAATGACATACTTTGTAGCACTCAGCTACAATTTCCGCTGGCCTGTGCGAACACTGCGTATTAAGGATGATCGTGAAAAATGGAAAGATCGAACACCAGCCATGGCTGCTGGTCTTACCGATCATGTTTGGACAATTCATGAGTGGATTTCCTTTCCCGCTCTGCCAGTTAGGTCAACGTAAGACACCACCGGATTTCCGTTGGTACGATCTAAGGCACACACGGGCGAACTGGCATGTCCGAGCATGGGACTCCGCTCCATGCGCTAAAGAAACTCGGCGGTTGGCAATCAATGGAAATGGTGTTGCGATACGCCCACCTTAGGTCGGAACATCTCGCCGAGTACGCGGAGAATATTGCAAAGAGAGCGTAATCCTACACCTGATGAATTGTTTACTGTTAAGTAATGTTTTATGGCTATGCTACACATTAGTCACACAAAAAAGCCTAGCGACAAAAAGACGATAGGCTTTTGATTCTATTGGTGGGCCGTGATGGATTCGAACCATCGACCAACGGATTAAAAGTCCGCTGCTCTACCGACTGAGCTAACGGCCCGCTGAGAAGAACGAAGAAGCGCTATGTTACCTGGTCAACTGGCGATGGCCAAGCAGGGAATACACTGGGAACTTGCTCGAACTGTTTTGTAGGTGACTGATTTTTCTAGAACGGCCTCCGTCTATTACCAATATTTGTCTTTTCAATCATCGTGTTATACGAATGTTAACATTTAGGGAACGAATCACATCGTTTCATCGGTTAATCCCTGGAACCCACGACGTATCACCTTGATCGCCCCAGGGATCTCGACATCCATAACCTGATCAATTACCCAACGGTTGTCGTTGTTCTCTCCCATCACAGCTAAGACCCGTTCCCCCAGGTAGCGGCAAAATTGATAACCAGGTTTATCTTGTGAGAAGGAAAATTCCGCGTAGTTTCTAACACGCTCGTTGAAACGGGTAATAAAGCGAGAGCGGTAATCACCCATACCAACCCAATCTGTTTGATTTTCATCCAGGGTCGTTGCCAGAGATAAGACCATGGTTGTGACAAGACGCTCGCGTTCAGCGTCATCCATTCGCTCATGAGCCCAGCGGTCTACCACTTGGATGAGGAAAATAAGAAATTCTTCCAGTACCACAAAACGATCCTGAATAGTTTCAAACCTGAAATTTTCATCACCAATGTGGTCGACAGCCTGCACACCTATCTTCCAGGTGGTAAAAGCCAAAACGCTGGCAATATCCTCAACGGTTTTATTCTCTGCTTTGTGCCACTTCGTCTTAACGCGGATAACCATCATCAACTCCTCAAGAATCAGAGACATTACGGTAGTGTCTCACCTAACATATCCACGTTGCCACCTAATAAACTATTGGACTATCACTCCGGCAGGAAATACCAGAATGACCGATAGCTAGCAACTTCAAACATCTCCCCGAGGGGGATCGCTCAAAATTCTGGATAAAACCTCAACAACCAGGTCTTGCTTGGATTCACTTAATCCGAAATAAAGTGGCAGACTGAGCGCCTCTCGGTAATATTGTTCAGCGCGCGGAAAATCCCCAGGCCTGAATCCACGTCGTTGATAATGGGGCTGGAGGTGTACTGGGATATAATGAAGATTGACGCCAATACCGTTCTGCCGTAACTCCTCGAATATCTGTCGATGCGTTTTCCTGATTTTTGTGAGATCTACTCTAACCACATAAAGATGGAATGCGCTATAGGTATCAGGATGTTGTAATGGAAGAACTAACGGAAGACCTGAAAGTAGGCGATGGTAGCGCCTGGCTAAATGCTGTCGGTAGCTTACGAATTCACTTAATCTCTTGAACTGACTGGTTCCGAGTGCTGCCTGAATGTCAGTAATACGATAATTAAAACCTAGTTCAATCTGCTGGTAATACCAAGGGCCATCTGGCTTTCCTTCCATCTGCGCGGGATCGCGAGTAATTCCATGTCCACGTAATCTAACCAGTCTCTCATAGTAATCTTGACGATTGGTTAGCACCATTCCGCCTTCGCCAGTCGTAATGATCTTTACTGGGTGAAAACTAAATACCGTCATATCAGAAAAGGCGCATGAGCCAACTACGCTACCTTGGTAACGTCCACCAATTGCATGAGAAGCATCCTCTATCACAGAAAATCCGTATTGTTTTGATAATTCAGAAATCTTCTCCATCTCGCAAGACTGGCCAGCGAAATGTACCGGAATGACAATCTTGGGCAGTTGCCCTGTTTCTCTAGCAAGGATAAGTTTTTCTTCTAATTCGATAACATCAAGATTATAGGTGTCAGAATTGATATCGACAAAATCTGGATGAGCAGCACAATATAATGCGCAGTTGGCTGAGGCAACAAAGGTAATTGGGGAGGTCCATAGCAAGTCGTCCTTTCCTAATCCGGCAGCAAGGCAGGCGATATGTAGTGCTGCGGTTGCACTACTCACGGCAACCGCATATTGGGCGCCACAATAGCGTGCAACGGTCTGTTCAAAATGTGCAATAGCTGGACCTTGCGTCAAATTGTCAGAACGCAACACCTCGCTGACCGCACGAATATCATCTTCGTTGATATCTTGGTGAGCGTAGGGAATCATGGTTCCCCTGTCAAAGCTACTTCTGTTACACCTCCGTCCTGTAATCGAAAGCCACGTAATTCCAAAACCCCCGCTGTCTCTAAAGAAACGATTAAGTATAGCGCCTCGGAGTAGGCCATTTCGGTAATGTCGATAAGCGAGGGAAATGCCGGACTCTGTGGGTGAGAGTGATAAATGGCGTAAAGCGTTTCGTTTCGTTCACGCATAGTCCGTAATGCGGCTATTTGCTGCGCTGGGTCCATCGAGAATAATCGTGCGGGGTCCTCTGCAATATTGACTACTGGATAGTAGTTACAATTCAAGTCAGTACCGCGCCCTATCAATCCGCAAATCTCATGCCCTTCTGCAGTATCGGCATCATATAGCAACCGATGAATCAGTGCGCGGGGTAGAATAACATTGGGAGTGTTAGCGTCAATCGAGTGTAATAGCAATTTACTTTCCTCACCGGCACTTCCATCACGTAATAGTTAACCCAGGTTGACACCCACAAGTGGGGCAGGCTGGATCGCGTTTTAGGCGTAGCGTACGCCACTCCATGGTCGAGGCATCCAGTAATAATAATCGCCCAATGAGCGGTTCACCGATTCCTGCGAGCAGTTTTAGAGTTTCGGTGGCCTGTACTGCACCCACAATTCCTACTAATGGGGCGAGCACCCCAAGACGGGAGCAGGTTTCACCAGGATTACCATCATTCCGATAAAGGCAGTGGTAGCAAGGTGCATTTCCGTAATGGGGAAAGACAGCGACTTGCCCCTCCATTCCCATCGCTGCTCCGGAAACTACCGGGACGCTGGCGCGATGACTCGCATCATTAATGGCAAACCGAGTCTCAAAATTATCGCAGGCATCGATTACTACATTACAATGGCGAATCTCTTCCTCTAATTCTAATCCATCTAAGGCGCGCGGAATTACCGTTACCTGGATCTCAGGATTGATGGCGAGCAAAGTATCTCGCGCAGAGTCTACTTTGAGTCGACCCACATCGACGCTACGGTGAATAATTTGACGCTGGAGATTGGAAAGATCCACTAGGTCGTAATCGGATAAAACTAGCTGACCTACCCCAGCGGCCGCCAGATACATGGCCACAGCTGATCCCAGCCCTCCTACCCCTATTACCAATACTCGCGCAGCGATGAAATGCTCCTGCCCCTGCTCACCAAGGCTGGGCAAAAGGATCTGACGGCTGTAACGAATACGTTGTGCCTCATTCATTTGATTCTACTAAAAAGCAAACCGGGGGGATGAATGACATCAAGAAGAAGCTCGGGAGGCGAGAACGATTACGCTTTAGGGCGCGATATTATTTACCCTGCCGAGTTGGTGGATGTAGACGGCAAGGGCCTTAACCTCTGGAAGGGAGAAACGGCCTTTCCAGGGAGGCATTGCAGCGGCGTCGTATAGAATAGGCGATAGTGCCTTCTCAGAATTATGATTATTGATAATGGCTTGTGCAACTTGCTCAATGCTAGCCCTTCTCGGCCAGCTTGCCGCAGCAAGGTTGGCGCCCAAGCCCATATTGTTGTCGTGGCAGGATGCACAATTGTCGCCAAACATCTGTTTTGCCAACGCAACCGAGAGCGTCATCAATTCAGCACTCTCGGCAATCTCCGCAAAAGAGGCTGTGGTGATGCGTTGTAGGTATTCTTGATGGTGGCTAGTATCTTCTTGCAAAGCATGGAGAAGTAACGCCCGGCTATTCCAGTGAGTGTGGACTTTCGTTCCCGCTGACTGATAACTAATCTGATTGAAGATGCCTTTAGTATAATCTCGCCCAACCGGCCAGGCTGGGTATAGTAACCAATAGAAAACTGCAAAGACGATCGTGGCATAAAATCCGCGCAGCCAATAGTTGGGTAGAATATTATTGAATTCCTGGATATCGCCATCCCAAGTGTGACCGGTGGTCTGAACGGTCAGAGGATACTGGGAGTCGAGCATGGCATTCTCCAAACGCACTGCTGCCTGATTAGCGAAACTTGACAAAATAATCTTCATCGTACCTACTGAAATCAATCAGGGTGCCGAGCATCTGCAAGTAAGCGATCAAGGCATCCATTTCCGTCAGGTGGGTACGGTCACCATCATAATTTCCTGATTCAGCCTGCGCGATTACGTTTTCCCGTGCCAGCGAGATATCCAGCAAATGGGCCACTTTTTCGCCAAAGCGGGTAACGTTGGCCTCGTATTCCGCACGACTTTCGGAATAGGGCACCCCCGTACGCGCCAGAGCCTGAAGGTGTGCACTGATATCCTCGTATGCGAGCGGATTGGTCTTGATCCATGGATAATTGGGCATCCGCGACCCAGGAATCACACTACGCGGGGTCACGAGATGCCAAACATGCCAAGCGTTGGAATACTTCCCCCCAACCCTCGCCAGATCAGGGCCAACACGCCGCGACCCCCATTGAAAGGGGTGATCATATTGGCTTTCGGTTGCTAGCGAATAGTGACCGTAACGCATCCACTCCTCGCGGAGCGGACGAATCATCTGGGAATGGCAAAGGTAGCAACCCTCGCGCTGGTAGATGTCGCGTCCCAGTAGCTCCAGAGGAGAATAGGGACGAATCCCTGGTACTGTTTCTACGGTTTGCTCAATGAGAAACAAGGGAACAATTTCTACTAAACCGCCAAGGCTGATCACCAAGAGGGTCAGGACCAACAACAAGGTAGTGTTGGTTTCGATCCATTCGTGTTTCATCGGTGTCCCCGAGAAACCCCGCCCTTCAGGGTGGGGAGGAAAGGGGACGGTTTTCTCCTCCCCTTTGGATAGCAAAAACTTTAAAAGTTGCCGGTCTTTCCCGGCTGTCAGCCCGTAAGGGCCTAGTGACGCACACCTTGCGGTGTGGCTCCCCTCGCTCGCTTATTCGTGGGTTTTTGTACCCTTTCGGGTCCATCCTTGGCAGCAGCACTGGCTTCGACCCCGTATGCCTGTTTAACCACTGACCGCAGTGTCCGGAACTGAGGAAGCATCCCGGAGTGCCTATACACCGCTTGCGCGGATTCCACGATAAGGTCTCGTCGCAAAGCGACGGAGCTGGTCAACTTCAAGACTTGCTTTCACAAGCCTCGCCCTTTAGGGCGGGGTAGTTGACGGAGTGCCTTGTACCAATCGTTTCGTAACCGTTCACTCCCCCCCCCAACGGGAGGGGGTTGGGGGGAGGGCGATCAAAAAATTAGTAATCCAACCAGCCGATTATTCCGCTGTATTTTATTTTTGATCGCCCCCCCCTCTGCCCCCTCCTGTTGGGAGGGAGTGGACGATTACATCGTTTCAGGTGGGGTGACCCTTGACAGCAAGCTTTGCCGCAATTCGGGCCTCAATCGCGGCACGCTCACGCTGAACCTGGGTAATAGTCACGAAGAGGTTATAAACCATGACAACCATACCCAGCAGAAACAAAGTACCGCCCAATCCCCGAGCTAGATAGGGGCTATTGAGAAAGGCGTCGGTTTCCATAAAGCTATAGGCGATATTTCCGTATTCATCGAGAACCCGCAACCGCTGCCCCTGATTGATACCCGCTATTCCCAGAGCGCTGGTGTACAGCACAATCCCCCCCAGGGCGGCCCAGAAGTGAATTGATACTAAACGCATACTATAAAGTTTGGTATTCCACAATCGTGGGATCAGGTGATACAGCACGCCAAAAGCAGTCATGGCTACCCAGCCCATTGTTCCAACATGGGCGTGTCCGATCGTCCAATCGGTATAATGGGTCACTGCATTGATAGTCTCAAAGGACATTAATACACCATCAATGGTCGCTAATCCGTAAAAGACCAAGGCGACGATCAAGAATCGCAAGACCGGGTCGGTACGGAGTCTATCCCAGGCATCAGAAAGAGTCATGATGCCGTTGATCACGCCCGCCCAGGACGGCAACAACAGCATCACCGAAAAGGTCACGCCCAGTGTAGCCGCCCAATCAGGAAGTGCCGTCCAGTAGAGATGATGGGGACCGCCCCAAACCGACAAGAAAATTAGTGACCAGAAATGGATTATCGATAACCGATAGGAATAAAGCGGACGCCCTGCCTGTTTGGGTACAAAGTAATACATCATTCCTAGGCCGGCTATGTTCAACAAAAAGGTCACGAGGTTGTTACCGTACCACCACTGGATCATGGCATCCTGTACGCCCGCAAAGCGGCTGTACGATTTCATCCCCAAAATATTGACCAGCACCACCAAATTTCCCGCAGTGTGTAATAACACCATTGCAAGCAGGCAAGCCAGGAAAAACCAATTGGCCACGTAGAGCTGAGGCTGGCTGCGACGGTACAGTGTGATCGTATAGACCCACAGGTAGGCCAACCAAACACCCCCGATAAGGAGGTCGATAGGCCACTCAAATTCGGCATATTCGTGGGATTGGGTGTAACCCAACAATTCGCTTACAACACCGAGCACCACTGCCGCCTGCCAACCCCAAAAGGTAAATTTCGGGAGGAAATCGCCAACCAAGCGCACCTGACAGGTGCGCTGGATAACATAATAAGAGGTGGCAAACAGGAGACTACCGCCAAAACCGAAGACGGTCAGTGCGGTATGGATCGGACGTAATCGTCCAAAGGTAAGGCCAGGAAGGTCAAGATTGAGGGCTGGCCAGATTAATTCGCCGGCGAGATAGACCCCTACTACCATCCCCAACACGCCCCACGCCAGCACCATAACGGCAAACTGACGCACAATGCCGTAATTGTATCGCTCCATTGACAGGGTTGCCGAATGGTAGGCGAGGGGTTCGATAGACACCATCGGGGCGGAATCTCGGCGCCCATTTCAGGGCGTGCAATTTTCGCAGGAAGCGCAATCCCTCCTGCAACTAAAACCCAAACTCAGCGTCAAAATAACTAAATAGCTTTTTCTTTTGTAGACGAAGTTAGCTGAAACCTAACTCAGCGCAATCGCTGAAAGACCAGGGTGCCATTGGTTCCACCGAATCCGAAAGAGTTGGAGATTGCTACATCGATTGGCGTCGCTCGTGCGGTATTGGGGACATAGTCCAGATCGCAATCCTCGCTGGGGTTCTCCAAATTGATCGTAGGCGGTGCCACCTGATCACGAATGGCCAGTACGCAAAAGATCGCCTCCATTCCTCCCGCAGCCCCTAGACCATGGCCAATCATGGACTTGGTAGAACTCATGGCAAGCCGGTAGGCATGATCGCCGAAGACACGTTTGACCGCCCGGGTCTCGGCCAAGTCGCCGAGGGGGGTGGAGGTGCCATGGGCGTTAATGTAGTTAACGCGTTCGACGTTCAGGCCGGCATTACGCAGGGCACTGGCCATGCAACGTGCGGCTCCGGCCCCGTCTTCAAGTGGGGCGGTCATATGAAAGGCGTCGCCGCTCATCCCATAGCCGGTCAACTCGGCATAGATGCGCGCGCCTCGGGCGCGGGCATACTCGTATTCTTCGAGTACCAACACCCCCGCGCCCTCGCCGATAACGAAACCGTCGCGATCTCTGTCCCAGGGACGACTCGCTCTTTCTGGTTCGTCGTTGCGGGTGGAAAGTGCCTTGGCAGCGGAGAAACCAGAAACTCCCAAGGGGCAAGTACACATCTCTGCCCCCCCCGCTACCATCACGTCGGCATCGCCGTACTCGATAAGGCGTGCAGCGTCGCCGATGCTGTGGGTGCCCGTCGCGCAGGCGCTAACGATGGATAGGTTGGGACCCTGAAAACCGTACAAGATGGAGAGGTTGCCCGCTGCCATGTTGACGATACAACTCGGTACAAAGAACGGGGAGACTCGCCGCGCACCAGACTTGACCACGGTATCCCGGGCGGACTCAATACCTGGCAATCCCCCCATGCCAGAACCAATCGCGACACCGATCCGTTCGGCGTTGCTTTCAGTCACCGTTAACCCGGCATCTGCAATGGCTTCTTTGCCGGCAGCAATAGCAAAGTGGATGAAGGGATCCATCTTCTTTACTTCTTTCGCTGGCAGATAATTGGCAGCGTTGAACCCCTTGAGGGTCGCAGCAATGCGCGTGCTGTAGGTCGAAACGTCGAACGACGTGATAGGACCGACACCACTACGTCCCGCCATAATCCCCTCCCAGGTTTCTCGTACCGACAATCCCAGCGGAGACACCATGCCTAGACCGGTGACCACTACCCGTCGCTTACCCACCTCACGTTCCTCATCGTTGCTATGAACAAGACAAAAAAAGGGCCGCCCTCACGCCAGCAGCGTGGCGGCCCAGCCCCTCTACCATCGTATTTTTATGGTAGACAATCATTAGAAAACCAAATTAATTGTTGTTTTTATCGATGTAGTTGATCGCCTCCTGGACGGTGGTGATCTTTTCGGCGGCCTCATCGGGAATTTCGATCTCGAACTCTTCCTCGAGCGCCATGACCAGCTCCACGGTGTCGAGGGAGTCGGCGCCTAGATCGTCGACGAAAGAAGCCTCCAGGGTAACTTCTTCGTCCTTGACCCCCAATTGCTCCACGACGATCTTTTTGACGCGTTCTTCGACGGTGCTCATGACGGACAAATCCTCCAGCGTTGGTTTGGGCGGTAATCCCGCCAGTTTAGACAAAAGCCGTTGCAGACACAAAAGACGACCTGTTCCGTAAGGAATCTCAGGCCATAACATGCACTATCGACGTGCAGGTTTTTTCACCAGCGGCCGCGCTAACCTCACTTGTTTAGGTGAGGAAGGCGACGACTACCTTCATGCGTTGAAGTTAGCTATATACCACGACTTCTTCTGAGTGGGACAGCCCTACCCAATCCAAATCCTCCGTTATAGGTACAGATCCAAGACCTGACGCAACCCAGGGGAGTCAAACACCGGCCGAGTTTCTACTCCTTTTTCGATGCGTTTGTTGAGTCCCGCAAGAACTTTACCAGGACCTGCCTCGATCAGGGTTAAAGCTCCCCGGCTGGCCATGGCTCGTACACACTCTACCCAGCGTACCGGATAATGGAGCTGACGTACCAGGGCATCGCGAATAGCCACAGGTTGAGTAGGGGCGGCGACATCCACATTGTTGATCACCGGAATCCGAGGAAGAGCAATGGACACCATCTCCAGCCGTTCTCTCAGTCGCTGTGCGGCACTGATCATCAGGGCGCAGTGAGAGGGCACACTCACCGGCAACACTATTGCACGTTTGGCGCCTAATCCCTTAGCCGCTTCCACTGCACGGACCACTGCGAGACGGCTGCCCGCCACGACTACCTGACCTGGTGCGTTAAAGTTAACGGCCGCGACAATCTCACCTTCCGCTGCCGTAGTACAGGCCGTGGCGACTTGGGCATCGTCCAGGCCCAGAATCGCGGCCATCGCCCCCTCGCCTTCCGGTACCGCTTCCTGCATATAGCGGCCCCGATCGGCCACTAGGGCGATTGCACTCGCGAAGTCTAAGGCCCCCGAGCACACCAGGGCAGTGTACTCCCCCAGGCTGTGACCGGCCATCACGGTGGGTAGCGGTCCACCTTGCGCCCGCCAGACGCGCCACACCGCCACCCCAGCGGCAAGCATCGCGGGCTGGGTACGTTCGGTACGGTTGAGATCTGTTTCCGGGCCATCCTGCACCAAGCGCCAGAGGTCATAACCAAGGACCATGGACGCCTCCGCATAGGTCTCGGTTACCTGCGGAAAGGCCGCTGCAAGTTCTTGCAGCATTCCTACCGATTGCGAGCCCTGACCAGGAAAAACGAAACCCAGCCCCGGACGAGGAAGATCATGCGTAGTATTCACAGAGTAATCCTGGATTAGGCAGTTTGATTTACCATTGATGACAATATCCCTATTATTTTCTCAGGTCGATCCTCAATGCTGTAGTCTTTTATATCGATATAAATAACATTGTCCTGTAATTTAAGAAAGTTCCACGCAACCCCGGTGGTAACTGCCCCGTAGATCACCGATAGCTTATTTCCTTCTCTTTCGTTGAAAATTCGTGCGGCGACCATTTCCGCAATACATTGACCTAGCCCATCAACGATATTCCCATTCTTTGCCTCCGCCAAGATGATGATCGGGGCCTTTACGAAGAGCTGCTCTGAAGACAGGCTGACCAGGAAATCACAGTAGCCGACTAATCTTTTCTTTCTATCGACGTTAAACTCGATCCCCGAGAAAAAACTAATTTTTCTATCAAACTTCTTGCGTACCTCAATCAGTACATTAGAAACTAACAGCTCCGACCGTGCCTTTTCGGTATTTATAGAAACGGCCAGCGGGATATTTTCTTCAAGCGTGATTGAAAAATAATCGGTTATCTGAGATTCTTCGAGATGGGCGAAGATGCCAATCTTTTCGATAATCTCTAGACCAAAATCAGCTTGAATCTTTCTAACAGTAAAGTCGCTATATGGCACTTCATTGATACTCTTTACGATCAGTAACGTACCAGCGCCGATCCCCAGGTGAAGCCGCCACCGAAGGCCTCTAGCAAGAGCGCATCGCCGCGTTGAATGCGTCCGTCGCGCACGGCCACGTCCAAGGCGAGTGGTACCGAGGCCGCCGAGGTATTGCCATGGTGCGCCACGGTCATTACGACCCGATCCATGGGCAAGCTGAGTTTTTTGGCAGTAGCCTCGAGGATACGGGTATTGGCTTGGTGAGGTACTAACCAGTCCACGTCACTCTTTTGCATCCCATTGGCGGCCAGCGTTTCATCCACAATGGCGCCGAGCATCCGCACCGCATAACGGAAAACCTCGGTACCCTGCATCAACATAAAGCCACTGGAATCCTTCATCAAGCGGTCATATCCCTGACTAACGCCCCAAGGGACCGAGAGCAACCCATTGTAGTGTCCATCGGCATGGATATGGGTGGAGAGAATACCGGGTTCATCCACGGCCTCCAGTACCACCGCACCAGCGCCGTCCCCGAATAGCACACAGGTGGTGCGATCGGTCCAATCCAGGATGCGCGAGAAAGTCTCCGCCCCCACCACCAACGCACGACGCACGCTACCGCTACGGATGAACTGGTCAGCCGTTGCCAGTGCGTAGATGAATCCGGTACAGACCGCTTGGATATCAAAGGCCGGGCAGCCACGAACGCCCAAACGATCCTGGACTAGACAGGCGGTAGCAGGGAAGACCCGATCCGGGGTGGTGGTGGCCACGATGATCATGTCCAAGGTGGTTGCCGGTATGCCTGCCATTTCCAGTGCAGCCTGGGCGGCGGCCGTCGCCAGGTCACTGGTGGTCTGATCGGGGGCGACCACATGACGTTCGCGGATACCGGTACGTTCGAGGATCCATTCATTGGTGGTATCAACCATCCGTTCGAGTTCGGCGTTGGTCAGGATGCGTTCAGGCAGATAACCGCCGGTACCGGCGATACGGGAACGTTTCATGGCTCGCGTCGTTGCTGTGGCAACGCCCCCAGGTGTTCACTGATGCGCGTGGGTACCGCCTGACGAACCTCTTGCACTGCGGCACGAATTGCCTGTGCAAAGGCAAAAGTATCAGCGGAACCATGGCTCTTGACGACAATGCTCCGCAATCCCAGGAGACTCGCGCCATTGTAGCGACGCGGATCAATGCTGGCGCGGAAGGCCCTGAGCACAGGTCGAGCTATCAAACCCGCCAAACGAGTGAGGGGGGAGCGCATGAATTCCTGCTTCATATAGTGGGTGATCATCTGGGCCACTCCCTCGCTGGCTTTGAGCGCAATATTACCCATAAAACCGTCACACACCACCACATCGGCGGTACCCAGGTAGATATCGTTACCCTCGACAAATCCGATGTAGTTCAAATCACTTGCGGCGAGTAACCGTGCCGCCTCCTTGACCTGTTCGTTACCCTTGATCTCTTCTTCACCGATGTTAAGCAGTCCTACTGAGGGGTTGGGATTGCCATCTACCGCACTGGCCAATACCGTACCCATGACTGCGAATTGGAGAAGATGTTCAGGCGAACACTCAACGTTCGCCCCCAGGTCCAACATGTAGGCATGGCCACGAATGGTGGGCAGGGCGGCGGCAATGGCGGGACGGTCGATTCCGGGGATAGTCTTGAGGACATAGCGTGCGGTAGCCATTAGCGCACCGGTGTTACCTGCACTGACGCAGGCATCTGCTTGTCCTTCTTTTACCAAGTTGACCGCCACGCGCATTGAGGAGTCTTTCTTCGTGCGGAGTGCCGAAGCAGGCGGCTCATCCATCTCAACGCGTTGAGATGCGTGGTGGACCTTGAGTCGTTCCCCCGGAATGGCGCCACGTCGACGTAGCTCGGCGGTCACCTCTTCTTCCTGACCGACCAATACGAGCGTCAAGTCTGGCATCTGTGCCAGAACCTCCAGGGCAGACTCGACCACAACGGGGAGACCGCGATCTCCCCCCATGGCGTCCAGGGCGATGGTGGTAACCAAGCCCTTATTCATCCTTCTTAGCGACGTCGATCACCTTGCGCCCGCGATAATAACCATCGCGGCTAACATGATGGCGGCGATGAATCTCGCCACTTTCCTGTTCAATAGACAGAGGGGGACCTACAAGAAAATCGTGAGAGCGGTGCATTCCCCGTTTGGACGGGGATTTACGATTTTGTGGAACAGCCATGAAGTGACTCCTGATGGTTCAATACAGATGGTGCTGGGTGCAATCTTCTAAAGACAATTAAAAAATTTCCTTATATCGACGTATGAAGAAAAATCTTTAATTGCTTCTCTGGGTGATATCAGACCGGGTTGAGCGACTTTAACACCGCGAAGGGATTTGGTCTGGCTAGTCCATTACTGCCCTCTTCTTCTCCTGGGACATACTGCTCCAGCACCTCCCGCGCTGGACACTGATCGATTTCATGCATGGCAACTACCGGCAACTCCAGGATCAACTCGTCCTCGACCATCTCGCGTATCGACAGAGTGTCTGCCACCACCAAAGGGTCAAGCTCCGCAGGGAGTTGGTCCGCTGCCGCTAGGTTCGCTACGATGCCGAGGAGCACCTCCCGCTCTACGGGAAACCAGGTAGGCGCCAAGCAACGCTGACAGACTAGCACCAGGCGCGCCGCGACCTGCCCCGTCACCAACCGTCGCCCCTCCCTATCCTTTGAAAAATGCAAGCGAAAGGCCACTTCCCCCTCTGCCTGATGCAACAGGGGGGCGAGACGCTCAAGGGCAGCCAGTGGATAGCTACCGCTGATCTCCATCCCCTGGTCCGCCGAGCGCGCCGGGTCGATGATTTCAGGCCATGGATTCGACATAAGTCGCGCAGTGTAATGACCTCTACTGACCGGTGTCAAAAGGGATATGTTGTTACCATTCCCCACCGATTCCTATCCAACATGGACTGCGCCTTGGTCTGTGTCTTCGTGGTTCGCCAATCCCGCCAAGTTACATCATTGTTATCAATATGTTGAGGAAGTAAATGGAAAAAGTGAGCGGACGTCATTATTGTCTAGCTTGACGATTTCTCCAGTTCCAGCGAGGTATAGAAAAGCCCCCCCCTCATCCCTACACAACTAGATATTTTCCCTAACCATCTGATATGTAATAATATCTACATATCATCCGGTTAGATCTGCGCCAGACTGCATATGCAATTTCAAGACCAGACCGTTACAATACGTGGATGCTTTCGTCCTGGAGGGCCTTGAGTGAGCCTACCTATCAAAAAGATCCTCATTGCCAATCGCGGCGAGATCGCGGTGCGCATTGCTCGTGCCTGCACGGAGATGGGCATCGCCTCGGTTGCCATCTACACCGATACCGATCGCCACGCTCTGCACGTCAAGAAGGCCGATGAGGCCCATAACATCGGTCCTGACCCCCTGGCGGGCTACCTCAACGCCCACCGAATTGTCGATCTTGCCGTGTCTGCGGATTGCGATGCCATTCACCCCGGTTACGGTTTCCTCTCGGAAAATCCGTTGCTTGCGGAGATCTGCGCCTGTCATGGAATCCGCTTCATCGGACCGACGCCTGAGGTCATTCGGCGGATGGGCGACAAGACCGCTGCGCGTCGCGCCATGGTCGACGCGGGCCTTCCCACCATCCCCGGTACGGACGACAACCTCACAAGTTTGGATGAGGCCCTCGCCAAGGCCGCCGAGTTTGGTTATCCCGTGATGCTCAAGGCCACCTCTGGCGGTGGTGGACGCGGTATCCGCCGTTGCGACACGGAGGACGATCTACGGCGTAACTACCAGCGGGTAATCTCCGAGGCGACCAAAGCATTTGGAAGTGCCGAGGTGTTTATGGAGAAATGCATTGTGCGGCCTCGCCACATTGAGGTGCAGATTCTGGCCGACCACCACGGCAATACCATCCATCTCTTCGAGCGCGATTGCTCGATTCAACGTCGCCACCAGAAACTCATTGAGATTGCTCCCTCACCCCAACTTACCAAGGAACAACGGAATAAATTAGGTGAACTAGGGGTACGTGCCGCACAGGCAGTAGGCTACACCAATGCGGGAACCGTTGAATTCTTGATGGACGATGAAGACAAATTCTATTTCATGGAAATGAACACTCGACTTCAGGTGGAACATACCATCACGGAGACGGTTACCGGTATCGATATTGTCCAAGAGCAGATTCGGATCGCAGCGGGTCACCCGCTCCGTTACTCCCAGGAGGAAGTTGTCATGCGCGGTTATGCCATGCAATTCCGGATTAACGTGGAAGACCCGACCAATGATTTTCTGCCGAGCTTTGGACGTATTACCCGTTATCTTGCTCCAGGTGGTCCAGGGGTACGTACCGACGCAGCCATTTATACGGGCTACGAGATTCCGCCGTATTATGATTCCTTGGCGGTGAAACTTACGGTATGGGCACTGTCTTGGGATGATGTATTGGCTCGCGGCCGTCGTGCACTTGTTGATATGGGGGTAGACGGGGTCAAGACTACGCTCCCCTACTACCACGAAATCTTGAAAAACGAAGAATTTCAGAGCGGACACTTCGACACCAGTTTCGTGGAAAGTCATCCAGAGCTGGTACGCTATACCACTCGACGTAATCCAGCAAATGCCGCTACTGCAATTGCATCTGCTATTGCCGCGCATCTTGGATTATAAACCACGCCCCCTCCCGCAGGGAGCGGGGTGAACGATTACCAAAAGTTAAGTAACCCACGTTGCCAGCTAATACGGTGGTAAGCGAAAAAGCCCTGCTCCCTTCAGGAGAGTGGAGGAAAGTACGCTAGGTAGCAACTTGGGTTAGATATCTATCGCCCCGCATACGAGGGTGCGAATTAGAAACGACGGGAACGCCTCTATGCCACGTGTATTGATTACCGATACGACTCTTCGCGACGCTCACCAGTCCAAGATCGCTACCCGAATGCGAACGAAAGACATGCTCCCGATCTGTTCAAAACTTGATCAGGTTGGTTTCTGGTCTTTGGAGGTCTGGGGTGGCGCCACTTTCGACGCTTGCCTACGATTTCTCAAGGAGGACCCCTGGGAACGGTTGCGTAAACTACGCAAGGTTCTTCCCAATACTCGACTCCAGATGTTGGTGCGTGGCCAGAATCTGTTGGGCTATCGCCATTATTCCGACGATGTGGTGCGCGCTTTTATTAGGCGTGCGGCCGACAACGGTATGGATGTCTTTCGTATCTTTGATGCCCTCAACGATATTCGCAATCTAAGGGTATCGATAGAGGCGGTGAAGGCAACCGGTCGACACGCCCAGGGCGCTATTTCCTATACGACGAGCCCAGTTCACACAGTGGAAGGCTTTGTCGATATGGCTAAACAATTGGAGGAGATGGGTTGCGACTCCATCGCCATCAAAGATATGGCCGGTTTGCTCACCCCGGCAGCGACCGTCGAATTGATCCCGGCTTTAGCTGCAGCGGTAAGAATACCGTTGGCGTTGCATTCCCATGCCACCTCAGGATTGTCTGCAATCTGTCAATTTTTGGCGGCAGGATATGGTTGTTATCACGTTGATACCGCCATCTCTGCCTTTGGTGATGGGGCTGCCCATCCCGCCACCGAGAGTATTGTGGCGGCCTTCCGCGATACCGCTTGGGATACTGGGTTAGATTTAGCCCTGCTCCAGGAGATTGGGTTTTATTTCTACGCAGTGCGTAAGAAGTATCACCAATTCGAGAGTGCCTACACCGGTCTTGATACGCGAGTACAGGTCACCCAGGTACCGGGGGGAATGATTTCCAATCTCTCCAACCAATTACGTGAACAGGGCGCCCTCGACCGGATGAATGAGGTACTTGCCGAAATTCCACGGGTGCGTGAAGACCTCGGTTTTCCGCCTTTAGTTACGCCCACGTCTCAGATTGTCGGTGCCCAGGCGTTGTTTAATGTCCTCACCGGGGCGCGCTACAAAAACATCACGAACGAGGTCAAACTTTACCTCCAAGGCAAATATGGTCGTGCCCCAGGTGATGTTAATTCCTCGGTGCGTCAACAGGCCATCGGTAATGAACCCGTTATCGAGTGTCGCCCAGCGGATCTATTGCGTCCAGAGATGGATGAGCTACGCACCCAAATCGGGAGCACCGCTCACAGCGAGGAGGATGTCCTTTCCTATGCGATGTTTCCCGAGGTGGGTCGTAAATTTCTCGAGGAACGTAATGCAGGCACCCTCAAACCCGAATCTTTGGAACCGCCACTCGCCCCCAGTGCCCAATCTACGGCCTGCGAGGCGCCGGTAGATTTCCGCATCTCCTTTCACGGGGAGACCTACCACATTCAGGTTACGGGTACCGGCCATAAGAGCAAGACGCAACGTCCCTTTTATGTCACCGTCGATGGAGTACCCGAGGAGGTGTTGGTCGAGGCCATTGAGGAAGTCGTTTCTAACAATACCGGAGGTACGACGCGCGCCACGAGCACCAGTAAGACTGGTCGGCCGAGGGCAACAAAGCCTGGTCACGTTACTACCTCGATGCCGGGTACCCTTATCGAGGTTATGGTGCAAGTGGGCCAAGAGGTGAAGGCGGGTGCTCCAGTATTGGTGGCCGAAGCCATGAAAATGGAAACCGAGATCCATGCCCCCATCGCTGGCAAAGTGGTAGCCATCCATGTGGCTAAAGGCGATGCCATCGTCCCGGATGATGCCCTGCTCGAAATCGAATAACCTTCGCTATTGTTGTATCAAAAAGCCAGAAGAGCAGACCGGAACAGTCAGGATTCTTCTTTTGAATGTAAAAGAAAAGTCCTGAATGTTTGGGTCGACTCTTCTGGCTTTTGGTTTCTGATTGCTCTCTGGAATCTATTTATGGCGCATCTTATCCTTGCCTCGACTTCGCCTTTTCGTCGTGAACTTCTTGTCCGTCTTGGTCTGCCATTCGACTGTGTAGCGCCGGAATTAGACGAAACGCCGCTACCAGAGGAGGCTCCAGCGGCGTTGGTACGCCGTCTTTCTGAGGGTAAAGCACGGGCGGTAGCCCCCCGTTATCCTCATGCCTTAATCATCGGCTCCGACCAAGTAGCCGTCCTGGACGGCAGAATTATCGGTAAACCGGACAATCACGAGCGAGCGGTAGCCCAATTGCGAGCGGCATCGGGGCGACGCGTCGAGTTTCTCACTGGTCTATGCCTCCTTGATGCCGCTACGGGTCAAGCCCAGGTCGAGGTTGTGTCCTATACCGTAATCTTTCGAACACTTTCCGAAGAACGTATCGAGCATTACCTACGTCGCGAACAGCCCTATAACTGTGCGGGTTCGTTTCGTTCCGAGGCGTTGGGGATAGTACTTTTTGAACGGTTAGAGGGTGATGACCCGAATGCACTTATCGGATTGCCGTTGATTAGGCTGGTTCGGATGTTGGAGGCGTTTGGCATTGATGTGGTAACCGAAGTTGCAAAAGAGTTAAAGGATTAAAGTCTATACGCTCCAGCGTCCACTCGGCGGCATGGTCTCTGTATTCAAGGGAATTAATTTTCATCCTTTTTAACCATCACGGCGTCGGATTTGGATAGACCCGATGTACTGCTTCGATCTCATTCTCCACTTCGGCTGATAGTGTTACCTCGGCACTGTCCAAATTTTCCTGCAATTGCTGCAAATTGGTTGCCCCCAGAATAACGCTACTGGTAAACAGGCGGCTACGCACATAGGCAAGCGCCATGATTGCCGGGCTAAGTCCGGCAACTTGGGCAATGCGCACATATTCTTTGACCGCTGTTGGAACGTTTGGTTTCTTATAGCGTTGACCATAGACGGGGAATAGATTGATCCTGCCATGCGATTGAGGATCAGTGAGATATTTTCCGGTAAGCTGCCCAAATGCCAGAGGGCTATAGGCAAGTAGACCAATATTGGTGTGACGACAGACCTCCAGTAGTCCAGCCTCAAAAGTACGATTCATCAAGTTGTAGGCATTTTGCACAGAGATGATCTTGGGGAGATTCAACTCTGTTGCACAGCGCACGAATTCGGCTACGCCCCACGGAGTTTCGTTACTCACGCCGAGGTAACGCACCTTTCCCGCCCTGACCAACTCCGCGAATACCTGCAATTGTTCCACAATCGGGACCGCTTCACGCTCCTGCGTTATGTCATAGCTAGTGGTCCCAAACATCGGCACATAACGATCCGGCCAATGGATCTGGTAGAGATCCACATAATCGGTCTGCAAACGGCGTAGGCTACTGTCTATCGCATCAATGATGTGCTCGCGGCTAATTCGTGGACCGTTGCGGATCCAACTAAAACCACGAGCCGGGCCAGCGAGTTTGGTAGCAACGATAAGTTGGTCGCGCGCTTGGTGTTTGAGCCAACTACCGATGTAATACTCAGTACGATTTACGGTCTTGGCAGATGGTGCAACCGGATACATCTCCGCCGTGTCGATAAAATTAACTCCACGCGACACCGCAAAATCGAGTTGGGCATGGGCATCCCCTTCGGTATTTTGCTCACCAAAGGTCATTGTACCCAGCGCCAATTCCGAGACGCATAAATCGCTCTCACCTAACAGATTGTAATTCATCGAAGATCTACGGTTGGGTCATCATTCCGACAAGGGATTGCCGGAATCCAGGACGCGCCGGGGATGTAATCCGTCGGTCATGCCTTCCATGGCCCTGGATTTCGCTATTCCCTGCCGGGATGACGAATAGATACCGTCTTGGCCGTCAAGGGGAGCAGAGAATATTTTGGTTGTCCGGT
>CAUYTY010000023.1 GCA_963575655.1 Gammaproteobacteria bacterium
CTGGTATGCCGTTGTGGTGTCGTTCAACCCCTGAACCTGTTGTAGCGTGCGGAACGTCTCGTGCTGTTTGAGGGCATTCGTGACGCTGTCGTAGATCGACTTCGTATCCACAACTCCGATATTCCCCGGTATGTTCGGGGCTCGGTCGAACTGCGAGAGTTGAAATCCAGAGGTTTCGAGTGCCATAAAATTAGCCCGTGGGAGTCATCGAATAGTTGAAGGCAGTGGGCATGACGTTTCCGGGTATGGACGGCATCTCGAAAGCACTCTTCCCACCAAGGAAATTGGCCGTTTGGCCTAGTCCGAGCCCTGATGAGGGGGTTGAACTACCACCACCCCCAAAGAAACCACTGTTACCGATAGTTCCGGCCAAGCCACTGAGTCCGCTAATCAACGCCTGATTTTGCGCCCCCTGCTGTGCAGCCAGACCGGCGTTCACCTGACCAGTGCTCTGGGCGAGATTCGCGTTCACCCCAGCCTTGGCGGCGTTGAACTGGTTCAAAGCGGAATTTTGCGAGACCATGAGCGAAGCCAACGCACCGGGATCAAGCCCCGAGACCGGCAGCTTGTTTTGATTAAGGAACTGCATGCCCTCGGCCAACCGAGAATTGCGGAGCTGCTCACCCGTGAGCCCGATCTGGGCCGCAGTGATGGGACCAGCAGGGGCACCGCTCAAAGCTCCGCCGTGCGGGAGGCGCGAGCGACTTGGTTGGCGACGTCGGGAGAAAGTTGGCCACCGAGCGCAAGATCTTGGCTGACCCGTTGCGCGACCATCGTCGGCTCGCGGCCACGTCAGGGCTCAACTCACGCCCTGGCCAGCGAATTGACCGGTTCGACACCGCGCTGGCGGGCCTGCTCAGTCAGGTTTTGATGTCGATGGGCTCGTACTTGAGATTGGCCGCGATGTCCCGCTGAGATTGAGGCATCCTTCTGGGCGTTGATCGACTTGCGCAGTGTCCGCGCTACTACTGCACCGGCGACACTGGCGGCAGTAGCTATGTACGGCAATGCAGCAGCTAGGCATGGTAGAGGATTAAAATTTATTGCGAATAGCACCCGTCGAACCGGCATACCGTTGACCGTGTTGGGCCAATCTCTCTCGGCGCTCTTCCTGAAATCCGGCTCGGCGCGGATCAACAGAACGTGGCGTGCATTCTCCACGCCCAAGTAGTCAAGCGAGAGCAAACTTTGGATGCTCGTGCCCATGCGATAACCGCAAGACCAGCCGCAATGCAGGCGACCGCGATACTGAGGCAGAGCCCTGAGTGAAGCTCATACTCGCCGGTCCGAGTATTGATTAAAACGGCAAACCCGCATCTACGTCATCGGCTAAATTTTCAATCTCACGCTGTTGGAGTCGTCCAGTAGCGAGCAATCACCGTAGCCGGTCGACGAGTCGTCACAAATGGAGAGATATCCGGATGATTTACCATGCGGTTGAAGAACTCCATGTCGTCGGACGGTTGTACTGAAATAATCATTACGGATATCCGACAAATACTTGGGCGACCAGCCCATTGACGGGCGCGGTGAAGGCGTTGAGCAACTGATTCGACAGTGCCTGCATCGACGTGACCGAAGTACGGAGATCGTTCTGGCTTCCGCGTAGCTGCTCGGTGTTGGCCGCAAGATTCTGAGGCTCCACTGGATTGTACTCGGACGAGAACGGAAGGTTCGCGATCTGATTGGTGGGAGGAGTCGTAGCCAAGACCGGCACGTCCGAAAACGCATTCGACGCGGGCAGATCGCTGACTCCCTGAAGCGGTGTGAGTGTCGGAAGAGTCCCACCAGTGCCGAAAAGGGCATTGAGCACGCCCTGCTGGTTGGCGCTGATGTTGGGGATTGTCGAGATGACTCGACCATCACAGTCGATCCAGCCGGTCTGAGGACTATCTCCACCTGAAAACGTGTTTTTGATGTCGCCCGGTTGAAACGGAGTCACCGGAGTGTATCTGCCCACGGTGGTGTCCCAGTACTTGAACACGCCTTGGGAGGTGTTGAAGATGATGGGCGTCGTCTGCTGAGTGGGGTCCACGCTGACGATCTGGAAAAACGACACATCCTGATTGATCGACCCTGCGATGTACTGGGTGATAATCGTAACTAGCTGGTTGATGTCCGTGGCTTTTACGCCTACCGGAACAGGCACTGGAGTCAGAGTAATTGGGATGGTCGCGCTCATTTATGAAAGTGGCGATTGATAGTTGGACGAGTCGTCATATACCGGTTGGTAGGGGGACAAAGCAAGCTGAACCGGCTGATCGTATAACTGGTATTCAGTAAATCCTCCCGCGATGTGCTGCGGACAATCGGTTGCGCTGACGATATTGAAGCCCTGCTCATCGACACCGGTATTAAGGACCGCTTGGCCTTCTGTGTTGTCGGGCCGAGAATCGACCGCGATCCGGTAAGCCACGATGGCTCCGCGACCTTCCAGTTTGAGGAGTAGGCTGAACGCGTGGTCGGTCCCGTCCTCGTACTGCGATTCGACTCCAGCCGACGAGCACTCGTCGTTGGCCCCGCGCAAGTCTTCGGAAATGACCGTGCGGGTCTGCATCATAAACGCGTAATGCTCCGTGTTGTTGACGACCTCCGAGAACCCCGAAATAGGGGTCAACACCGACCCCGGAGTCGCCGTGATGTAGTTGTCCAACAGCTTGTGGTATGATCCACGCATGCCTCGCCAATATCCCTTGATGAAAAAGTTGCCCAACACTTGGTCTACCAACAGGCGGAAATGGCGAAAATTAGCGTACTCAAATACCGAGTTCTGAACGCGGTCGAGCCGAGTTTCCACCAGCCACTTGATGGGTCGCCCATTATCGGCTCGGTTGGCTTGAAATGCCTCCCAAATGCGGACAACCCCATCCATGTCCAACGACAGCGCGTAAGTGTGTTGAGCGGCCACTTGGATGGCTGACCATTCCACGGGACGAATGCCGGTCCAGACCCCCTGCCAACCCGTGGTCTCGGCACTGGTGGTTTGACGGTCGAGAACTTGGGTGTGGCGGCAATAGCAGCGTCCGTGGTTAACCGGACCGACTGGGACACTCCAGAAAACGTAGCTGGAGTGTTTTCCAGCACACGACAGATCCCCAGCCGGATTATTGGGTGGGCACACGAGCCGCTTGGAGTACGCCATCTCCTTATCAATGATCGGAAGATTTTGCGTCGAGTTGACGGTGTTGACGGAGTCAAACACCGCAATCCCGTCTAAGGATTTCCAATACAGCAGACCACGGTGAATTATCATGCTCTTACCAGCAACGCAGCCCACTCCACTAAAGATCTTGGTCATGAAGCCGGGAGTATTGGCCCATCCCGCGCCAAACGCAGAGGGGATGCGGTTGCGGACACCGCTGTAAAGGGTCCACGTCGTGGTTCGGGTACAGACTACGACCGCCGACTGATTGTTGCCGGACGTTCCGCGATCAATAGCGCCCGTGACGTCGTCCGGAAAAACCATCACCTGAAAACTGCTCAGGGTGAGTTCTTCGGTGAAGTGAAGTGGGTCTCCAAGATCGGAGGCAAAACCCAGTCGACCGTTGAACACGAACAGTCGGTCGCCGCTCCACGAGCACCACAGTCCGATGCGGGTTTCGTTGTATCCAGAATCGTACAATGTATTTCCGCCAGCGTCGGTGGATATCTTTTTCTGGGGATTCAGGTGCCTCCCCGACAATCCATCCCAAACTCCTGCGCGGTTAATCCCATCCTGAATCACCAACAGGTTTCTGGGGACGATGTTATTCACAAAGAGCCCAGAATTTATCGTGTTGGTCTGAGTGCAGAGCGTGCCCGTGAGCTGATCGGCATTTTGATCGAAAGAGAAATCTGGTATGCGCTGCGGAGCCTCAAGCGATCCATCAGGGTTGATCGTGCAAAACCAGACCGATCCACTAACCGCAAAAATCTTTTGGGGAGACCCATTGGAGGGGGTAAAGTCCACCATCATTTGGGGGTGGATGATGGGATTGCCCGCTGCGACCCACCATGTGTTCGCTGCGGAACCCACGACGGACACATCGAACGTGAGCTGGGTCTTGTAGCCGGGCGCGTCTGAAGGAACGCCCCTGAGTGACCCCGTTCTCCATCCACCGTATCTGAGATTGTCGTACGGCGAGCGGATGCACGAAACTGTCCACGCCTTCCGGAAAACCGGCAAAGCGTCCGCCATCGAGGCCACCCTCGATCATAATCCTGCCCGGTGTGACGGTTTCAGACATGGTTAACGGTAATCAATCGTGCCGATGCCAAACGAAGGATCGACCTGTATGGGGGTCCACGTTGCGGCGTCCTTGATGGTCTGAATATCGTTCAGAAGCTGGAGCGCTTTGATTTCGTACTTCTCGGCGATGTCGATGTTGTTCGTCTCACGAAGTCGGATAGCTTTAAGAAGATCCAGCGTTGCCTGATACGAATCCAGCGGGACAAGGTCGTAATCATTGACGAGTTCTAGAGTTTTGCGGCGATACTTTATCCGCACCCATTCGCAGGTGCATGAAACCTTCATCCGCTTGTAGATCGGATTGGTCTCGTGCGGAGCGTAGTAGCCGATGGTGACTGCCTGACTAAGCTGCTCGGGGCGGAACCCGATCAGCTTGATGTAGCCACGGGTGACTGGTTTCGTGACTTGAGTGATCTTTTTGAAGTATGTCACGCTCGGGTCGGTAGCGGCATACCCCGTGAGGATGGGGACGCGCACACCGGGCGACGACGGGCCAGTCACCGGAATGGTCAGTGCCATCTTCTGGTTGTAGCTCGCGTCCATCGTCTCGCCCTGCACAATCAATTGCAGCGATCCGTTTCCGTCGATGGGGTCTTCGCAGATTGCAGCGACCAAGCTCCAACCATGCAGATCTTGAAAGGTTGGGCTCCACATCTTATCGTCCCAGTAGACGCCACAAGCGGCACCACAATTGGCCTTAGATCCTAGGCCATTGATGTGGTATTCAAACCAACTGGACCGTCCCAAAGCTGGAGATCCACCGACATTCGCGGCTAAAACAGTCTCGACGAAATCGGGCAGCGTGATGCACCCGCTGTTGTTGGAACAGACGTCGAGGGTGCCGACGTATGGGTCCCAATTGGCGCGATACGCCGCGATCTCAATCGCACGCTGGATGTAATCGATGATCTTGGCGCGGTCGGAGATGCCGAGAATGTCGTTAGACTTCGACGCGTTGATGATTCGGCCAAGAGTTACCTGCATAAATTATTTCTCCTCGGTTTCGTCGATATCGTCCGCGAGGGACTCCCCTTCTTCGGATTCATCGTCATCGTCATCGGTTTGAGAGCCGGTATCATAGCCACGGTCCTTGGCGAGAGCTCTGAATGCGTCGGCCATGTCGCCGCTGTCCTCGTCGGAGCCTGCCTCGGCAAGACTGATCTCGTGAACTTCCAGATCCGCCGAGCAGCAGCTTTCGCCGTCGCGGTCACCGAGCGTCACGCTACGGCGCTTGAAGTGGATCAACGCGTAGCCCTCGCGGGGCAGCGCCTCAAGATTCTTGGCCCCTGAGATGTAGAGCGAAGGGTAAATCGGTTTGGACTTTTTACCCTTAGAGGGAGGCTCGGACATGGGCATCACACCCATTTCCTCGGGATGAATGGCCAGATCGATGGAGATGGGGAATTGGTCGTGCATGATTAAATGAATCCGGGAGACGTGATCGTGTTGGTGGGAAGTGGGAACGCCACGAGTTGCGCTCCGAGCAGATAAAACTGATCTGAGGCGACCAGCCGGACGTTTTGACCGTTCGTGACGGTGGCAATGAACCAGAAGTCGTAGGCTTCGGCCACACCATACTGGTATCCAGATGCCTCGGACTTGGATCGGCCCCATTTGAAGACGTTGCGGGTCACGGTGCCGTCGATGAAGTCGACCGAGCCGTTGAGGTTGTTGGGTCCGACCGCACCGGCATTCCAGCCGATCTGCATCTTCAGACTGAAGAGGTAGTCACCGCTGTTGAAGTTGACCGTGCCGAAATCGAGCACCCGAGACCCCTGCAACGCCTCGATCCCATCGGTGGGGACGCTCGGGTTCCAAATTACTCCAGTGAACAGAGCAACTGGCGCTCCGCTGGCACCAGTAGCTCCGCTTACGCCGGTGGTGCCGTTCGCGCCGATGGGTCCGGGGATGCCCTGAAGACCCGTGGGGCCAGTGGGGCCGGTCACGCCATACCCCGCCGGACCCGATGGGCCGGTGGCTCCGGTAGGTCCAACCGGTCCAGCCACGATGGTGACGATGGGCACTGGAGGAGCGCACATGTCACCAGCTTGGTTGCAATCGCCTCCGCAGTTCCCATTACAGTTATTGTTTCCGCATCCGCAGCTCATAATTAGAGAACCTCCAAGGTTAAGTATGTGGCATTTGTAGCTAATAAATCAAGATTTCCACCCGTAACTTGGATCAGATACAATTCAAAATAGGTTATCGAGCTCACATCTATTATGGGGGTAATCAACGTGGCACTCCCACTACCATTGGAAGCTGTTCCGTACCTATTATCTTTAGCCCAATTAGCGCCCGAGTTTGACCGAATCCGCGCAACAAACTGGCCATCTGAACTTGCGTCCCAAGATGTTCCCGCACTAACCCTAACTCGTCTAGCTCCTGAAGGTACGTTAACACGAGTAGGTGTACCGGCAGACCAAATACCAAATCCTCCGGAATACCGTTCCCCCGACCACGTTACAACGGTTTCGGTATTATTGGGGATCGTCTGACTCGTGGCAAGATAAAGGCTAGTATTGACGCCACCAACTACTACGTTGCTAACCCTATTCAGCGATGAATTATCAGTGACGGTAGACCCCTTCGTGTTGTTGATCTGATTAAAACTTGTGTCAGAACTGAGAAAAATAGCGCCGTTACCGAAGACACAACTGTCAAATACATTTCCTACACTGGTCCCAGTAATGTAAACTACTGTTTTTGAAGTTGGAAAATTTCGTGCCCCAAGAAAAACAAAGTAACTTATGTAACTTAAATAGATGCCATATTGAGCTGAAGATCCTCCCGGAGGAGTCCAACCAATGTTGGTAAGCGTACTCCTCCCCCATATACTTGGATTTTCCGCACTGCGGGTGTCCCCGTTAATAAACAAATTGTAGTTTACTACGTTAATATCAGTTATGGGGTTCCCCTGATCGTTTTGCCAATTGGTAAACCCCAAATCCGAGAAGGCATATCCAGCGGCCCTGAAACATCCCACATTCACTCCTACAAAAACCACGTTAGTTACATTTATGGTTTGCTGACCAAGATTCTGCGCTTGAACCCCGCCGAGATTAAAATTTCCTAGGAACAGCCCGCAACCCCAAAAAGCCCCGTACAAATTCGTAGCGTTTACGTTTACTCCCCCGTACATGGTTATAAACGCACCGTTGCCCGGTTTGGTACCGTTAATAGTTGGTCCGTTTTGAGTAGTCGAATCGTACAGAGTAGCGGCACCTGTCGAGGCGTAGCCAACAGGGTTTTGCTGACGGTAGAACTCTCCCGACCCAGAATACGACGCAACGGATATCTGGCTCTTAATTACATATGTAAATTGCGTAGTGCTTGTAACAATTATTGAGTGATACCCGTTAGGGTCCGAACCAGTATTCGGGGGATTCGGAATTGACGGAGGCACGGGAGTTAATCCATACACCGTCACCCGGTGTTCGGTTACCAAACCGTGCGGGGTAACAGTGTCTATTGTAACCGTTGCCTCGTCTCCGGACCCCGAGTAATTAGAACTCGCTGAACTAATTGATGCGGTGGTTTGCAACAACCCTCCGATTCCATCGATATTATTCAGCACAACTTTCCAAGGACCATCGAGATATACCCCATTATTCCACCCCAATGAGGGCGATGCTCCGTTAACGTAGTGGTTATGTTTATATCTCGTATAGTAATTCCAGCAATGCTCTCCATACTGTTCGGAGAGGTAACCACTACGCTAATCGCGCAAGCCGCTGTCGTATTGGTTGTAAAACCCAGATTAAAAATCTCTAACGGACATTGATCGGTAGTCATCGACACCGTAAGACCGTTTTTAGCAGATCCGGTTTGATAAATTATCGATGAAAATTTTCCATCACCTTTAACAGTGCAATTCAGAGTTCCGGTTAAAGTAATAGTCAGGTTATTGGATATCTTGTACACCCCTTGCGGAAAATAGAGTGTCCCTAACGTATTACCAAAAATAACTGCGGATTGTAATGCTGCAATAGCTGCGTTTATCGACGTGGTATCGTCGTTAGTCCCGTTTCCATACGCCCCGTAATCCTTGACGTTGAAAACGTCCCGATAAAATACGTCTTGGGTAGTTGAGCCAGTAGTGCCGTCAAGATAACGGCGACGAGCAGGCCCAAGAGTTGTCTTGGCGGTGAAAACGGTGCCAGAGGGTCCAGTTGGTCCCGTGGGTCCAACAGGTCCAGTCACTCCAGCGGGTCCAGTGAC
>CAUYTY010000024.1 GCA_963575655.1 Gammaproteobacteria bacterium
TACCCATGTTTGAAGAATGGCTACCGCAATATCCAGGTCTGAAACACCACCCGCTCTCCGAACCAGCAACCGATGCACGAGGTGCCGACGATGAGGTAAATCAGACCAGGACTGCTGTAGGCGCCCTGGTCAAGCACATTGGCTAGGTCGTTCCAGCCTGTCCCAGACGGATGCGGAATGGGTTCGGGGTGGGTATGCCACAGGCCCAACATGGTCCCGCGTCCACCGGTGTTACGGTTCCAGTCCTCCGCCTTAACCTGATGGCGGACGCCCCGATAGAAACCAGTGCGACTACGCTTGTCGCCCCAAACAGGGGTAGTGATGGTCTCGGCCAGCAGACCGCCTGTCTCGATATCGATAAAGCCAAGGACGATGCCACCGGCCTCGCGCGCGAACAACTCTCTTTGGCACCAACGCGAAAGCGCTTGGATGAATCCCACAGGCAGACTGCCTCGTATCTGTGGAGAAATCTGCCAAGCCCAATGGTCGTTACTCAACTGCCGCAGCATGGACAGCCTTTTCGAATATAAGACTGCCTGAACACAAACGGTTGTACCTGTCCCTTTCGGAGAGCCGCCCAGAACTCACTCGGATGCAAGCCTAATTCCAAAGCACTCGCATCCGACCCTGCCCACCGGTGGTACCCGGTTTCAGAATCAGGCAAAGCCAACTCTCCACTGATTTCCTTTGATGGAGATTGCCCTGGCGCCAACATGCCTGTACGCAACAAACCAAAGATCTCGGGATCTTCCCCCTCGTAGAGACATTCCAGACAGCCAGGCTCTCCGGGCTGCATGGCAATCGCGTGACCACCGAGATTGGCGGCTTCTACAAACGCGCATACCAATCGACATGTCCAATCCTCCCGCCAAGCACGACGAAACAAAAGCTTCTCACCAGCAGGGTCCCCTGTGGCCAAGACGATCACATCGAAGTCGCACGGATGAGCGGTTAACACCTGTGCTCAGCACATAACTACCCTATTGAAAGGTACTGTAGGACGGTGCATCGGGATCGATATTGTTCTTCAAATCCTTAAGCAGCGTGTCGCGCTTTTCGCGCAAATGGTTGTTAGTTTCGAGGTCCAGCAAGATAGTACTGTGAAAAGTTTTGAACTGGGTTTGTGCGTCCGCCATGAGTGGCCTCATTAGGTAAGGGAGATGTCATGACAAATATGGGGATGCCTTTGGCTCATTCAAGAGGGTGATCTACAAAAAACGATAACAAATTCAACCATGTAAGGCAAAATACGGCCAAGTACGGTATCATCCCTTTTATTACTCAATAGGTTAGAGAATAAAATTGATGGTATGGTTAGGGATGCAGTCTTAATAGGCGGAACCCTCGCGAATACCACGAAATATTAAAGGAATCGAAAAATCCCAAAGCGCTCTCCGTGGCATACTGCGACGCCACCAGCCCCTGTCGCGTCCGCCCTCCTCGATGCCCACTTCCTCACTCCCCGACACATTGCCTCCTCCTATCTTCCAAAACCTGGCCCGTTCCCTCCAAAACGGGATGCTCGCCGATCGCCGCCGCCTGTCGCGCCGTTTGGAACAATTGCGCCACGCCGCCCGCAATGGACAAAACATCACCAAGGGATTGAAGCAACTGGAAGCGGCAATACAGGCTTCGGTAGCGCAACGTGCGCTTCGGGAAACGGAACGCCCCATCCCCACCTATCCCGACGAATTGCCGGTCAGCGTCCGACGTGCGGATATCGCGGCGGCTCTACGCGACCACCAAGTGGTCATCGTGGCTGGCGAGACCGGTTCCGGCAAGACCACCCAACTCCCCAAGATCTGCCTGGAACTGGGACGGGGCGTGGCCGGGCTGATCGGCTGCACCCAGCCGCGACGCATCGCCGCGACCAGCGTCGCGACCCGAGTCGCCCGCGAACTGGGCGGCGAAGTGGGCGGCGCGGTGGGTTATCAGGTGCGCTTCGCCGAGCAACTCGGCCCCGCGACCTACATCAAGTTCATGACCGACGGCATCCTCCTCGCCGAGACCCAGAACGATCGCGGACTCTACACCTACGATACCCTGATCATCGACGAGGCCCACGAGCGTAGCCTCAATATCGATTTCCTCCTCGGCTACCTGAAACGCCTGTTGCCGCGTCGGCCTGAATTGAAGGTGATCGTCAGCTCCGCCACCCTCGATACCGAACGCTTCGCCGCCTATTTCGGTGACGCCCCGATCGTCGCGGTTGAGGGGCGCACCTATCCGGTCGAGGTGCGCTACCGCCCACCCGTCGACAACGAAGACACCGACCTCCCGGAATTGGTCGCCGATGCCGTGGAAGAGGTCCTCGCCGAGGGACGACTAGGCGACGTACTGGTGTTCCTCTCCGGCGAACGCGAGATCCGCGAGGCGGCGGTGGCACTGTCCAAACGTACCTTGGACCGAATTCTGGTGCTACCGCTCTACGCCCGCCTCACCGCCGCCGAGCAGGCGCGTGTCTTCCAACGCAGTGGCCTGCTTCAAATCGTGCTCGCCACCAACGTCGCCGAGACCTCGCTCACTATCCCTGGCATCCGCACCGTCATCGACACCGGGCTGGCCCGCATCAACCGCTATAGCCCGCGCTCTCAGGTCAGCCGGTTGCGTATCGAGCCGATCTCCCGCGCCAGCGCCGACCAACGCAAAGGCCGTTGCGGACGAGTCGGCCCCGGCGTGTGCGTGCGTCTCTATGAGGAGGCCGATTACCTGGGGCGACCGGCCTATACCGACCCGGAGATCAAACGCACCTCGCTCGCTGCCGTGATCCTTCAGATGAAGGCCCTAGGGTTGGGTGACCCGGAAGACTTCCCCTTCATTGAGCCGCCCCACTCGCGTCTGATCAATGAGGGCTATCAAACCCTCCAAGAACTCCAGGCCCTTGATACTGCTCGGGTGCTGACCGACCTCGGTCGCAATCTTGCGCGTCTGCCGGTTGACCCGCGCCTCGGGCGAATGGTCTTGGCAGCGTCCGGCGAAAGTGCGCTCCAAGAGGTGCTGACCATCGCGAGCGCCCTTTCAATTCAAGACCCTCGTGAGCGTCCGCTGGCGCGTCGCGACGCCGCCGACGAAAAACACCGCCGTTTCCACGATGAACGCTCCGATTTCGTCGCCTGGCTCAAACTCTGGGAATTTTACGGCAAGGTCCTGGATGACAAACTATCCAAAAATGCCATGCGTCGTTTTTGCCACGAGCACTTTCTTTCCTATAACCGAATGTTGGAATGGAGCGACCTCCGCGCCCAACTCGCCGATGTTGCCGCCGAATTGAAGCTTACGATCAATCCCACCCCCGCTTCTTACGAGGCGCTGCATCGCGCCCTGCTCACCGGGCTGTTATCGAGAATTGGGATGCTCCAGTTCCAGAATCAGGACAAGGAGACCAAGGGAAGCAAAGAGAATAAGGCGCAACAGGAAAGAGAGAAACGGGAGAAAGACAAGAAGAAGTTTTATCTTGGGGCGCGCGGTATCCAATTCTTTCTCTTTCCGGGCTCCGGGCTATTCGCGAAATTTCCGCGTTGGTTGGTGGCCTCAGAGATTATGGAAACTACCAAGGTCTATGCCCGCTTCGTGGCCCGTATCGAGCCCGAATGGTTGGAGGCACTCGCCCAACATTTGGTACGACGCAGTTACGGTGACCCGCATTGGGAAAAACGCCAAGGTCGAGTGGTGGCCATTGAACAAGTCACCCTGTATGGATTGCCTATCGTCACCCAACGCCGCGTGGATTACGGTCCTATCGATCCGATTCTCGCCCGCGAGGTCTTTCTCCGTAGCGCTTTGGTACGGGGCGATTACGCCACCAATGCCCCATTTTTCCGCCACAACCAAACGCTGGTCGAGGAGATCGAGGAACTTGAACATAAATCGCGTCGGCGTGATGTCCTCGTTGATGAGCAGATCATTCATGCCTTTTACGACGAACGTCTCCCTGAGGAGGTCCTCGACCACGGTAGCCTCGAAACCTGGCGTCGGGAGGCCGAGCGTCAAAATCCCCGCATCCTCTATTTGGACCGCGATACTTTGATGCGCGAGGCGGCAGCGACGGTCACCGCCGAGCGTTTCCCCGACCATCTTACGGTCGATGGCGCCGACCTGATGCTTACCTACCGTTTTGAGCCAAACGCCCCGGATGACGGTGTCACTCTCGAAGTGCCTGTGGCGCTCCTGCCGCGTCTTCAAGACCATCATCACGATTATTTGGTCCCAGGGTTATTGGCCGAGAAACTTACTTTTCTGTTTCGTGCCTTGCCCAAATCGTTACGAGTCAATTTCATTCCGATCCCTGATTACGTCCGCGCCGCCTACGAAACTTTTGCCGATCCCCAAACACGCGATGCCATTTCCTTGCCCATTGCCTTGTCGCGTTTTCTACAGCGTCTGACCGGCATTGAGGCGCCGCCTGCATCTTTTCGTATGGATGAGTTGCCCACTCACCTGCGTATGGGTTTCCGGGTATTGGGGGATGATGGCCAGATCCTTGCCGAGGACCGCGACCTAAACATATTGCGCACCACGTTGGGAGAACGGGCGGAAGAGTCTTTCCGTAGATTGGCCAAAAATCACTACGAACGCGAAGCGGTGACCGCTTGGGATTTTGGTCCATTGTTGGAACGGGTCGAATTACCCGGCAACGGTGTGATGGTCTACGCCTATCCGGCCCTGGCCGAAGAGGAAAATGGCCGCGTCGCCTTACGTCTGTTTGATACTATTGAAAGCGCGGCCACCGCTCACTGTGCAGGATTACGCCGATTGTTTGCTTTGCAAAGCCCCAGCCAGATCCGCTACCTGGAGCGAAACTTTGCAATTAGCCGCGCGACCGCTCTCGCCTATACCCGCCAGGGGGGAGCGGTTGCCCTCAAACAAGAAATTCTCACCGCCACCCTGGACGCCGCTTTCCTTACCGAGGATCCCAATATTCGAGATGCCGATACTTTCCAGAAACGTCTGGTTGCGGGTCGCGCCCGTTTTGAAATAACAGTGGAGGAGATTACCCGTTTGGTTACGGCCCTTCTTGCTGAATATCACCAAATTGCCGTCGAGGTTCGGAAAGATATCCTCGTTCGTCGCGAGGCCTACGAAGACCTACGCAGCCAACTCGACGCGTTGGTCTATCCCGGTTTTATCTCTGTTACGCCGATTGCTCGTTTGCGTCAGTATCCCCGTTATCTAAAAGCCATGGTCCTGCGTCTCGAAAAAATGCGTGACCAGCCCCTCCGCGACCGTGAGCGAATGGTCGAGATTTCTCCCTGGTGGATACGTTTTCAGGAGCGGATTGTGGCTGACCGGACTCGGGGTATTGTTCATGACCCCAAGCTCGAAGAACTGCGTTGGATGTTGGAAGAATGGCGAGTATCCCTTTTCGCGCAGGAACTCAAGGCCGCGATTCCGGTATCGGGGAAACGAGTGGAGAAGATGTGGATGGGGTTGGGGGTGTGAGAATCAGTAATCTCCGTGGCAAGGATGATACGGAGGACCTTTAAAGAAAGGAAAAGACTCTCATTTTGTCTATTTATGCTGGCGGTCAGTTAGAGGGATGGGATTAGTAACCGTTCACTCCCTCTCCCAACGGAAAGGGGTGAATGATTACTGGGATTATGGTTACACGATAGTTGTCTGATGAAACTCACGTCCTCGACGTAAAATTGCAATCTGCTCCAAAAGTGGGACCCGTAGCGGTTCCAGCTTGCGGTGCATGAGAGTCCCAATTGCGGTGGTACGGGAGAATATCGGACGTACTGCGGTATAACCTAGGCGGGAAAAACAAAGCAGGGCACACAATTCGGGGATCAATACGGGGACTGCGGCGCACAATTCCGCTAATCCTGCGGGAGCAACCTCTGCCAGATCGGTACCCGTACAAAGGGCCTGCCCTTCGGCTAGCAATATTTCAAGCTCGGCCTCGGGTAAAGCGGGGCGTATTGACACAAAGTAGGCCGCAACAGTCTCCAACCAGGCGTTGATCACCTCTTGGTTAGGAGAGCGGCGCAAAACCTCCTCGACAGCCCGCAGCCAACTCTGGCCAGGACCAGATAAAACACGCAAGAGCATCGCCGCGTAAGAATTACCCGCCGCCGCCAGCGGCTCCAACACGGGAACCAAAACAACACCATCCGACCGTGCGACTAAAGGGTTAGGCAAGGCATCAGGCAGCGCCTGCAAAAAACCCAGGAGATAGGCGGCGTTGCGTTGTGCCTGTACCCACAAACGTGCCTGTCGACTTGCCTCCAATAATCCGAACTGCAATACCAACCTCACCGAAGCCGTCATTGTCGCAGGATCGTCCTCGAAAGGTAGATTCTCGACCAGATACTCTGCCAATATCGGCCCCATCCCCCCCTGTACCACACATTCTCGCTCCAACATATGCCGAGCATTGTCTGCACTGGGTAATGCCCACCATGCCCGACGGGCCAATTCGTCAGTCAGTCCAGCGGCATGGACTACCGCGACCACCGCCTCAGGTTCGCCCAACAATAAAAGCTGTTCCAGGTGTAGGTCGCGCGTCTGCCCCATGCGCGTCCAACGTTGTAGAAACACCGGGTAGCCCCCAGGAGATCCCAACACCTGACCGGAGATCAATTCACGCACCACTCGCAGATAACGATCGTCGCGTCCAGTGGGATTGAGCACTACCCGCATCTCACCCTGATCGGTAAGACCATAGACGGTTAGCGTGGCCTCATCAATACGCACCGCCTGTAGGTTATTGGCGAGCAAAACGTGGAGCCGCAGGGCATCTTCTGGGGAGAGGTCCATTGATCATCGCCGCAAACTAGAAAGGAGGGATAAGACACTTCCCCTGAGGGAGTGAATTGACACGACCAGAAACATCTCGGGAGCCAATCACCATCCCAGCAGGAAAAACTGGAATGGCCAATAGGTAACCGCTTGCCATATTATCTATCAAACCACTCGGGCGCGCAACAGATCATGCATATTGATCGCGCCCACCAATTGACCGACCTCGTTGATCACCAACAGGGCGTTGATCTTATAAGTTTCCATCAATTGCAATGCCTCCGCTGCGAGAAGCTCAGGGACCACATGACGGAAATTACGAGTCATCACCTCGGCGATCCCAACACTGTGAACGTCAATCCCGTGGTCTAAGGTACGGCGTAGATCTCCATCGGTGAAGATACCTATCACCTGCCCGATTGCGTCCACTACCGCTGTCATTCCTAAACCCTTGCGGGTCATTTCTACCAACGCCTGACTCAAGCGAACTTCTTGGGTAACGCTGGGAATCTCGTCACCAACGTGCATCAAATCGTTAATACGCAATAGCAACCGTCGACCCAAGCGACCGCCCGGATGAGAGCGGGCAAAATCTTCAGCGGTAAACCCCCGTGCCTCCAGCAAAGAAATAGCCAAGGCATCACCCATAGCCAATGCCGCCGTGGTACTGGCGGTTGGCGCAAGCCCTAAAGGGCAGGCCTCTTGTTCCACACTTACATTAATATTGACCGTGGCGGCACGAGCCAATGGAGAATTCGCGCCCCCCGTAAGAGTAATTAACGGCACCCCCAGACGCTTAATCAGTGGGAGAATGGTGAGAATCTCTTCGGTATCTCCTGAATTAGACAGGGCAAGGACAACATCCAAGGCAGTGATCATGCCTAAATCACCATGACTCGCCTCCCCTGGATGAACAAAAAAAGCAGGACTGCCGGTACTTGCCAGAGTGGCTGCAATCTTGCCTCCAATGTGGCCTGACTTACCAATACCGATAACGACAATGCGTCCCTTACAGGCAAGTAGGCAACGACAAGCATTCACAAAGGCGTCGTCAATCCGTTGCGCCAAATGCGCCACCGCCGCTGCCTCCACCTTAATTACGGCGAGTCCCAAGCGGCGTAATTTTTCGGACTCATCGTCTGGTGCAAAATTCAATGGTGTTACCAAGGAGGCTTGTGTCACAACCTACTCCACTACTGGATAGCCCAGTTCGGTCAAGCGAATAGCCAACGCATTACGAGATAATCCCGTGCCACGCACCTCAACGATACTTCCTTGCGGCGTCACTTCTCCCGAGGCTTTATTATTCATTGTCGCGCCAGAAACACTTTGCAGCGTTACAACCGGGACAAGAGTTACCTCGACACCCTCTACTCCTGATAAAGCGAGCAGATTCCTGCGAATAGTAGCGACACAACCATTACATTTAACATTGCGAGCAATAAAACGTTCGGTTTGCATTAGGTTTCCCCATTGTAATTAACCCAAGTTGCCACCTATTCAAAATTCGGGATCGCATCCAATCGTCCCCCCT
>CAUYTY010000025.1 GCA_963575655.1 Gammaproteobacteria bacterium
TCCGTCCAATATGCTATTTAGCTGGAGTCCCCTAACCAACGCGCAGGTTAGTACTACGGAAGTCATTTCGGTGAGATAGTCATTAAGCAATGCCAATACATCCTGTGGGTCGAGGGTCTCGGCCATAGTGCTGAAACCCCGAATATCGGAGAATAGTACCGTCACCCAGTGATTTTCCCCACTGAGTGTCAGATCACCTGATAGCAGTTTCTCGCGCACCTCGGGATGTACGGTCCGGCCAAAGATATCTCGTTCTCGCTCGCGGGCCTGGATACCGCTCGTCATGGTATTAAACACAGCCTCCAAACGACCAAACTCGTCTTCCCGTCGAACCTCAATATGGGCCTCTGCGTAATTTCCTTGGCGCACCGCCTCGGCTGCTGTCATTAGTGCCCGTAGCGGGCGTAGAAAAGTACTGGCAAAGACTAAAGCTAGTAGGCAGGACATCAGCCCTACCAGCCAGGCGCTCTGTACGATGTTATTGGTAAGGTAATCCAAAGGTCGAGTAAAGACCCATTGTGGTTCGGCCACCACCACAAACCAACGAGAATTATCGGGAACTACTTTCGCCTGATGCTGTAAATAGGGAGGCCTGAGCGGAGAAAAACCGGCCACCTCTGATTCGCCCGTCAGGGAGGAAACGAATCGAATGTGTCCAGGAATTTTTGCCACGGTCAGCGTGGTTGCCAGATTCGGTATATTCAGGCTTTCTATCTGTTCCAGACCAAAGCGATCCTCTTGCGCTAATCGTTGTTGAACCTCGGGCAATAGTGGTATCAAACTGTGATAAAGCATCGCTGGTTCGGGGTGGTAGATAATTACCCCATCCTGATCCACCAGAAAGGCGGTACGCTCCCCAAATACTCGAACCTCTTCCATGATGCGCGCAATGAAACTACCCCGCAGTTTAGTGGCTACTACCGCGATTACCGCACCGTTTTTATCTCGGACCGGCGAAGATAAGAACAGGCCAGGCTTTTTGCTGGTATGTCCCACTTCCCATTGAGGCATAACCTCGCGACCGGCGATCGCTGCCCGGAAATAGTCTCGAAAAGGAACGCGCATCCCCAGATATTCTGGTTTGGAAGAGGCTATGATTTGACCCTGCGGATCCAGAACGAAGGAGACTTCTAAGTCCACATTACCCGCCTCCAATCGGTTCATCTTTTCCTGAACTAGATCCCTGGCCGATTCGGAAGATGTCATGGCCAATTGAATGACCTCTGCACTCATTGCACAATAAGAAACGGTATGTCGAATATCGTGGAGGAGTTGTTCGAGATGCCCCGCCGTAGATTGAGCAAGTTGTTCCAGACTGAGTTCTTCCCGCATCTCTACACTACTCACACTCGTCCTCAAATTGTTCCAAGAAATAATGGTGAGTGGTGCCAAGGAAATGACGACGAGAATTACCATCAGCTTGATAGTAATCGACCAGGAAGGCGGGTGAAAAAATTTCATGAGAAATGACATAAAGATATTTTCCTGGTTGATATTAATGAACTCAGCCGTTTGATTTCATACGTGTTAAGATGGGGGATTTAGTATCAACTCTCCACTGTAACATAGGCCCTTTTCCATAGTAAATACATTTTCCTCTATAGCTGTTAGATTATCATCTATGGCAACTAGATTATTCTTTATTATAGTGGCGGTATTGATGGGGGCTGGTTATTTTTCTGATCAATCCGTTGATACCGAAATTGGAATTGATACGTCCGTCGAAAAAGTATGGAAGCTTTTGATTGGTTTTGATCATTACGGAAAATGGAATCCTTTCGTCATCAAACTAGACGGTACCGCAGCGGTAGGAAATCGACTGGCTGTTATACCAATTATATGCAGAAATGTTCTTTATCCGTTATATTGAACACCTATCAGGGTTCATTTCTCGTTTTTCTTGAGATACGGAAAACTCACTTGAGGTTCAAAGAGTTGGAGGCTTACGTTATGCCAACGTTAATAATGAACTTTGAGTTAGTATTACCGCCCAGCATAAGGAACACTTTTAAGTGTAATTGGTATACCAATTAACCGCCCGTTGGGGGGGAAATGGATTTCAATCTGACGTTGAAGGGGATCAAATCTCCGCAGGAGATGATTTGGACCAGCCAAATCTTTCTGCCAGGGGTGTTAGATGGAGAACACTACTTCAGGATCGAGAAAGTTACCGCAGAGAAGGTGATCTTCCGGCAAGGCGAACGTTATAGTGGGATTCTGTTATATCTTACCTGGCCGGTAATTAAATGAAGCGTTACTAAAAGTTTTACCGAAATGAATGAGGCACTTAAACGTAATGCCGAGTGTCAGGGGCCTGGCAATTGTACATAACCATCTTAGAGGCATACTCTGGGGTCGTGAGTTCCTTTTTACAGAATCTGGGGGTGTTACTTCGCTCAACCCCGGCTAATGGCTGGCGACTCTCCGGGTTGTAAAGCCGAGATGGTTTTCGGTCAGGCACTACATCGGTGTCAGAATTGGTGTACTCTCACTCCACCGTTCATTGCATTCCTTGAGCGTTGTCAGTCTCGACTACCATGCTGTAAGTGTTTATTAGTAACCGTTTAGTCCCTTTCTATCTCCCGCTTTTCCTCGCTTGAATGCTGGGATAAGGTTTGGAGGGGATTAGACGGTTTTGTTTTGCCAGAAATCCAATCGTTGGAGCGAAGAATGAGCAAGAAGTACGCAAAGAAAATAGTCTTAGCGTCGATGGCTGCTGTGCCCCTCGTCCTATCCGCTGCGGTTATCGACTCGTCTTCGTCAGAGACGACGGTCGGAACACCGGGGCTGCGCGTGGGTGATCCAAACTGTAACGAAGTTAAAGGTGGAGCCACGGTTACCGTAGGTGGGGCCTGGAGCGGAATGCCTGGCCCAGGGGCTACGTCGGCAACAGGACAAGCAGTGCCGAACATGATGAATAATAACCAGTCGATATCTGCCGCAGGCGGCACGGTGGGACAAGGCATTGCATCGGGAGGAGGCTCAGGAATGTGGACGGGAGGGTCGGGTAGCAGCCCCTGGGGAGGGATGCCCGGCACAGGAGGGGGAATGACGGGACAAGTTCAAGCCTCTGAAACAGGCACTGCCACGATGTCTACCTCCGGTGGAGGAAGTGGTGATTTCAGTATGAAGATGTCTGGTCAAGGTATGGGCAACCCCAACATGGGTATGGGTGGTCCCGGCGTGGGTATAGGTGGTCCTGGTATGGGCATGGGCAGCCCTGGTATGGGGTATGGTCCGATTGGTCGCGGAAACACCTCTGGCGAGAAAACGATCCAAGACCAATCCAGTGAAAAACCAGATAGTTCTGATACGGTTTCAGGTATGGGTGGCCCTGGCATGGGTATGGGTGGCCCTGGCATGGGTATGGGTGGCCCTGGCATGGGTATGGGTGGCCCTGGCATGGGTACGGGTGCCCCCGGTATGGGCATGGGTGGCCCTGGCATGGGTATGGGTGGCCCCGGTATGGGCATGGGTGGTCCCGGTATGGGCATGGGCGGTCCTGGTATGGGTTATGGTCCGCTTGGTGGTGGAAATGCCTCTGGTGGAAAAACGGGCCAAGATCAATCCAGTGAAAGAACTGATACCTCCAATGCGATGCCAGGAGTAGGTTCCGGTCCGAGAATGGAGGTCCCTGGTATGGGGATGGGTGGCCCTGGTATGAGTTATGGCCCATGGAGCCCACCAGGTATGGTACCTCCTGGTTCTATTGAGAATCGTTTAGAAAAAATCGAACAACGGTTGGATAATTTGATCCAACACCTCCAACAAAACGTTCCCCAAAAACAATAGCTGCAAATCTTTTGAGCCGGGTACCACACGCGTGGTACTCGGTCCCTATCGGGCGAAACTATTCTTTCATCCAGTGCCTTCTGTTCTCAATACCAATGGTTCGGGGCCGCAACTAATAGCCCTCTTCATCGCTCTTGGGTTGCATACCGCCTTACTCCTGGGAGTGGGGATACTGGTAGCAAAGCCGGTAATACTTACTACACCTTTATCGACGCTACAGGTAGTTGCGTTCCATAGGCGTTCACCCGGAGCGGATACCATCAAGGCTGGGGCACCCAAAGAATATAATCTTAAAAAACCATCGCCGTCCGAATCTCTGCCCACGGTACCTGTCCCGCTCCTGCAATCACCCCCCATAATTCGGAAATCGCAGCAGTCTGCGCCGCCAATATATCCAACACCTTCACCCTCATCCGCTTCGCCCAATGCCAAAAGGCGATTCAAACCTCATTTGGCCAAGCATTTTCCCCCTAAATTTTCTAATAATACGCGACCGGTGCGTAATACTCGTGCGCCATCCAATGATAAATCCGTCGTGTTACCCGCCCCAAACAACGAATTAGCAGCGCTCGGTCAGCAAACCGGAACAGCGATCTCCCCCAGCTTGGCGGAAGAACCGAGTAATCCGGTAGCCTATCGTAATAATCCTCCTCCGGTTTACCCACTGACGGCTCGGAATCGAGGAATAGAAGGGACCGTACTATTGGCGGTGGTTGTGGATGTAAGCGGTCTGCCTATTCAGGTAGAGATCAGAAAAAGTTCCGGTACTCTGATCCTGGATGATGCCGCGCGCAAGGCAGTGCAACATTGGCGTTTCGAACCAGCACGTCGGGCTGGTCAAACACTGATAGCGACGGTGGAGGTACCGATACGCTTCTACTTGGTCGATCCATAAAAGTAGATTCGATCCGGTCGTACTCACCTGCTCGCCGGGACGCTCGTCTTGGGTAGACTGCCGTGGGGATGTTACGCTAGCAGTGTTTGATTCAATTGACTGAAACAAAACCAGGTTAAAATGCCACCCCTTAATTCCACGTGTAACATAGGTAATATTATGAGAGCATTGCCCCTCTTTTCCATCTTCTCCTTGGCCTGGTTTGGTATCGCAACCCTGGCGCAGGCCGAAGTTACTGTGATGTCTCCCTGGGTACGCGAAGCTCCACCCACTGCGGAGATATCGGCCGCCTACATGATGCTACACAACGACGGTGATACCGATCAGGTGCTCCTGGAGGTGACAACTCCCTCCTTCAACCGGGTTGAGATCCATCAAACCACCATGCATGACGACATGGCCTCGATGGAGACTGAGGACAGTCTGTTGATCCCCGCACAAGATGGCGTGGCCCTGGTACCCGGCGGTTACCATCTGATGTTGATAGGGGTTAAAAAACCTCTCAAGGTGGGAGATACGGTAGACCTTTCCTTGCACTTCCAAGGTGGGGAGACTATCGAGGTACATGCACCGGTACATAAGGACACTGGAGAGACCATCGAGGCACATACACCGATACTCCCGTGAAAGACGCGAATTAAAATTCGCGGTGCGACTCTTGAATTAATGGGTTGAGTGAGCCGGGTAGGATGGGCAAACGATAAGGTCGTTTGCCCATCCTACCCGGCTGCCTCTGCGTAACTTTATGCTGGTGGCTTAACTAACCCAAGTTGCCATCTATTCAAAATTCGGGATCGCATCCAATCGTCCCCCCTCAATCCCCCCGTAAACGGGGGGAGGTCTGCGGCCTACTCCCTCCCCGTTTACGGGGAGGGCTGGGAGGGGGCAAGTAGGTGGCAGCTTGGGTTAACTAGGACCAGAAATATTAAGATGCCAGTGATATTGTTGTAACTGGTATCTGAATGTGGTGTTTCGGTAGATGGGCTTTTACTTTTTCCTACTTGAGAAAGAATCCATGGACAAACGTTTGCTTGATATCCTCGTCTGCCCCATTTGCAAGGGGCCTCTTCTCTATCGTCGGGAGGTGCGTGAATTGATCTGCAAGGCTGATCGCTTGGCCTATCCGATTCGCGATGACATCCCAGTGATGCTGGAGGACCAAGCGCGTCGCTTGGGAGAAGAGGAGGATGTGTAGCGTGGATTTCGTAGTCATCATCCCCGCTCGCTACGCCTCTACCCGTTTACCGGGTAAGCCGTTGCTCGAGATCGCGGGCAAGCCGATGGTGCGCCATGTCCATGAATGTGCTGTGGCGAGTGGGGCGGGGCGGGTGGTCGTAGCTACCGACGATGAGCGTATTTACCACGCTGCCACAGGCTTTGGCGCCGAGGTGGTGATGACGAGTGCCCACCATCGCTCAGGCACCGAGCGGCTTTCGGAGGTCGTCGATCATCTGCAACTGTCGGATAGCACCGTGGTTGTGAACCTACAGGGAGACGAGCCGCTTATGCCAGCGTCCTTGGTCTGCCAGGTAGCTACGGTGTTACATCATCATTCCGCAGCAGCGGTGGCAACCCTGAGCACTCCTCTGGAGGGTATTGCCGAAATTTTTGACCCTCACGTAGTGAAAGTGGTACGCGATGCCCAGGGTTATGCCCTGTACTTTAGTCGTGCCCCCATTCCTTGGAATCGGGATGACTTTACGTTTTGGATAAACGGAGCAATATCTCCCCCCGTTGCCCCCATTCCGACGCAAAAACAAGAGCCTCGGGAGCAATATCGGGGGATGTATCAACGCCATATTGGTCTTTATGCTTACCGTGCGGGTTTTATCCGTGAGTATCCAACACTTCCTCCTTCTTCCTTGGAACAGATTGAATCCTTGGAGCAGCTTCGTGTTCTTTACCACGGCCGACGTATTTATGTCGATGAGGCGACTGCTCTTCCAGGTCCAGGGGTGGATATCCCTGCTGATCTAGATCGCGTGAGGACGTTGCTATCCCAATAATTTTACTCTCCACGGAGACTGCGTTATCTGCTTAGTGGTTCGAATAACATAATGGAGTTGATTATGGTTAGCAACATATTACTTGAGCGACGCGAGTTATTAAAAAAGGTAGCAACGGTTGGATTAGTACATAGTTGCGGAATGTTGGGCATGGTCCAACAGGTTCTTGCCGAGAATACTGTTAATCAAGGGATTGTCTCTGCTTCAGGCGAAGTGACCGTGAATGATCGTCAGGTGCATAAAGGGACGGTGATCAAACCCGGGCAGATTGTAAAAACCGGAGAGAATGCGGAGGTCATCTACGTTATTGGTGCGAATGCCTTCTTGCAGCACGGCACTACCGAGGTGCATTTCGGAACTAACGCCATCAGAAATTTTATGCGCGTTGTGACTGGCCGACTCCTTTCCGTATTTGGCAATGGTCCTAAGCGAATCCTAGTACCAAATGCCTCTCTGGGAATACGTGGCACGGCGTGTCACATAGGTGTGGAAGTGGACAGAACCTATTTATGTCTATGCTACGGTGAACTAGATCTTATGTTACCCACCTCCCAGAAAGAACCCATCTCACTAAAATCATCGCACCACGATCATGCTCTCTATGTCCCGTCGCACAGAAATGAGACGATCCAGCCCACGTTAATGCAAGATCATGCGGATAGCGAGTTGAAATTATTGGAGGCATTGGTGGGGCGGTTACCTACATTCATGAAGGGCTGAGCTATGACGATTTCTTCAATGAAACGATCGTCTACCGCTTGTATATTTTCCGCATTTTATCTACACTGCGGACTTGCCAGGGGGGGCTAGATCAAGGATTTTTGTAGAATACCGCGTATGTCCAGCCAACATCCCAAAAATCGTTTCACCATTAGGAAATACCTACCCATGAAGAAATCATTGCTTGCCTTACTTTTGGTCCTTCCCGTCCACGCCTATGCGTTTGACTATCTGAAATTCGCCGTGGAGGATACCCTGAAGTGTTCTCATCCCACTGTGGATCTCAAAACGGCTAAGGCTGAGATCGTTAATAGTCCGAGTCGGCAAGGAGATAAGGAAACCGCCCGGATCAAGGTTTTCTACAAGGGCATGATTAGGTCTAATTCTATGACGGTGGAATATACCATCATGGATGCGTCTACCCGTATGATCCAGGCCAAGATCCTGGAAGACAGTAGCGGTACCCCAGCGAAAGAATGCTCGTATTTCAAGGGCTGGCAGGAGCTGAAGGGCCAGTAATTGTCCACTGGACCGACAAAGGCCATCGTGATGCCGGATAACCGACATCGCGATGGCCTAATTTATTTACGATGGAGTCTTATTCTTCCACCAATTCGGGAGATCCGGATTGATAATCCGCCAAAATATCCCGTGGTATGAACGTCTCTGCGTCTCTAGGTAGATCAACATTGTCGTCAGTAGCAGGGTGAGGATAATCGTGGCCGGCCATCCTGGAATTCCCTCTAGAAGGCTCAACGTAAACAATAGACTTGCCCCTAAATAACTTTTCTTATATTTTTCAATCCGTTACTCAAG
>CAUYTY010000026.1 GCA_963575655.1 Gammaproteobacteria bacterium
ATGAGGTTGCGTTGTCAGGCAGGGGCTGGGTAGGGGGTTCCCGATAAGGTCTAATCCTTCTCTTCTAATGAGGCGGCTATTCACCTAACTCGCGACATTTCGTTTATCCCTCCGGGAGAGGAGGTTCTCGGTTCTCACGTAGGATCGTAGGAACGATGTGTAAGAACAAGTGTCGCGGATGGTGGGTGGCCCATTAAGCAACTTATTACTCCAGGGTGAATGGTACCCACGCCGACCATGCCTTGCGTGAACCTACCTCCTTATTGCCACCCTCCCACACCGCAAAGGCAACATTGGTGAATTGACCTGCCGACAGATGGAGGCTATTGGTATCTGCTGTGGACAGTGAGGTGGTGATGATTACTCGCCAGGTACCGTTTTCCCATATTCCTTTACCGTCGGCGTGTTGATCGGGTTTGGTGGTGAGGGTACCCCAGCCCTCTGCCATTTGATCGAGCACTGGACTTTGATGAGCCCGTGATACTGGATTGTCCACCCCCAGTGCCCCGCTGTAAGGACGAGAATCAGTGGCTCGCAGCACCTGATCTGGGTAGATATCAAAGACGGCGTTGGGATAGAGGTCCTGGATCTTGAGTTCACCCTGGTCAATATCACGCTGAAGGGCGGCTCGCCATTGCAGAATGTTTACCCTACCACCAGGATTACCCATCATTGGGCTCGGCAGGGCATTGGGATTGGCATCGATGGGAAACTCCACCGCTACCTGATCGCCGAATTGATCAACCACCAGGAGATCATTACGTGTGGCATCTGGCCATTCGATAAGAATTGCCAACCACTGATCATTGTGGGCCGCTTTAACGGTCAGACTCGTTATCGCTGCCTCGGGCTTGGTCGGGGTGGTAACCATTTGAGGATACATTGCTACCTTCACCGCGTTGGCCTCGTGCCAGAATTCTGCGTTGGCATCCAGGATTGGCCCCTTGCTGTTGGTATAGACAGCCGCAAGATTATCCTCCGCGCCCGCTAGGACCGGAAACAACAGGACACCGAGAATTCCTACGATACTCATCGCATATCTTGCTAGCAACCGGATCAATCTAATGGGGGGTTGGTTCTGGTTCATAATAGTTCATTTCCTCCTCGTGATGTACTTCCCCTCTTGGACAAGAGTGGAACGAGCGCGGCTGGTGATTTAGGGTAACCGTTCACTCCCCCTCCCAACGGGAGGGGGTTGGGAGGAGGCCGATCAAAAAATTGCTGATTCGATCGTCGGGCGATTGGTTGTATTTCATTTTTGATCGCCCTCCCCCTGTCCCCTCCCGTTGGGAGGGGGTGATGATTACGATTTAGGTGGTATTGCTGCGATAGGTCTGGAGTTTCTCGTCATAACCCGCCCGTACGTAGATGGGTTCGCGCAATGGCACCCGTACTACTTCGCCACCTTTTTCGTTGTAGCCGATCGCCCAATTTCCTCGTACTTGATAACTGTGGAGAATCTCCGGGGTTGCACCGAAGAGCAGTAATGCCCCAAGTAGTTTCGGATTGTCCTTGGCTTGACGATAGGCAGTAATGGCCGCCGCGACACCATTGCCGAACATCTGAACAAGATAGGCGGGTGGGACGTGGATCGGTGGGATGTAATAGGTATTAGGCTCCAATCCGAATTGTGGATAGAGCGGCTTGGCCACCTTGGCGACGTGAACAATATAATCCAGCGGATTATCCTCACGTATCTGATCGGGCGGGGCCAGGAATCCTTGCATCCGAATTTTGCCGATGCAGGTAATTGTACACTGGGTCTGACGGTTGTTTTCTACCGCAGGATAACAACCGATACACTTCTCGGAGACTCGCGTCATGGTGTTGAAGAAGGTTTTCTTGTAGGGGCAACCTCGGACACACTCCCGATAACCGCGACAGCGGGTTTGGTCAAGCAGAACAATGCCATCCTCGGGGCGTTTGTAGATTGACTGACGCGAACAGGAACCTAGGCAGGCCGGGTAGGTGCAATGATTGCAGATACGCGGCAGATAGTGCATCCACTGCATATGCGGCATCTGGAGAAAGGCCCCTTGGGCCATGTCACCAAAGGAATCATCCTCGCCAATATTGGGATGGGCATAATCCATATCCTCGGGCAGGTAGCCAAGGATACGTTCTCCGCTGGGGGCCGATTCAAACAGGGTCTTTCCCTGGTAGATTGCGCCGCCGACCTCTTGGACACCCAATTTGTTCAGAATATTTACATCCCAGCCCAGTGGATAATAGCCGTAGGGTTTGGTCTCGACATTGTTCCAGAGCATGTACTCTTGACCGTGGCCCGAGGTCCAGGTGGTTTTACAGGCAATGGTACAGGTCTGGCAGGCAATACACTTATTGATGTCGAGCACCATTGCGAATTGCTTATCAGGCCGTTTTCCCTCGTAGGGGTATTCCATCGTGCGGCCGATCTGCCAATTGTAAACTTGTGGCATAACTTATTCTCCGTAGCACCGCCGGGGCGGGGCTGGTCATTTTCCGCTGATCCGGTCGTAAACGTTGCGTTAATTGGTTCTTATATAAAAGAAAAAGTTTTCTTTTATAGCCAGGGGCTAAATAACGATTTTTGGTCAGACCTTTTGGATCTTCACGAAGCCACCTTGGAGGTATTGTTTGAGTGCATCGTTTTCGGCCGCAGGACGTAGTCCCAGGGTCACTGGTCGCCATACCCCGATACCTCCGACACCACCATCCTCGGCCTTGGTGAAACGGCCAATGGATTCGCGTGGCGCCCCGGTTACGCAATGTACGTCAACGTTGAAGCCTTTAACGACTTCGTTGGTCCAGGACTTGCGGCTGATCAGGGTGTGGGTTTGGTGGGTGGGTTTGAGCCACGAACGGGTCAGACTTTGGTGGCCACCAGAGCGGAAGAGTGATTGGTAGTGGGTCTCCGGGTTTTTGGCCAGACCGTCGGGGCGGGTCGCGGCCCCCTTCATCGAGCCGGGTGTGGCCATGTAGCCGTTGAACCACATGCGTGTTACCCCCGCTGGTGTACCTGGATAGTAACGTGCCCGTGCCAACAACCGTGCCACCTTGTAGGCCTCGGCGCGGTTGGGGTCATCCCACCCACGGAAGGGCAGGTCATTGGGGTCACCATCGATCCAGACGTAGTCCCCGTCCTGAATACCCATTGCTTGCGCGTCCTTGGGGTTAATGTCCACGTACATCTCTCCGGTTGCGGGGCTGCGCTTGTCACGTCGGTACATATCGCCGAAAGGCCCAAACAATACCGCCATGAAGTCGGTATCGATGGGCATGGTGTGTGCCCCGTGGCGGTATTTGGGGGTGTGGAAGATGTGCCGCCAACCCCGCTCGCGCAACGGATGCTTGGTCGCCAGAAGGTCCGTTACGGTGTAGGTGGTATTGCGCATCTGGCGTGCGGTGTGGGAACGGTCATCGGCGGGGATCGCCCAATCGGTTGGGCGCTTGGGGCGGATGGCTGGATGTTCGGCGGCGAGGATCGCGCAGGGGTCGTAGAACGTGGCATCCGAGGGTTCCCTGTACACAATGAGGTTTTCACCGGCCTCAATAAACTCAGGTTCGGGACGGTAAAACTCTAAGCGACCGGTTTTGGTGTACCAGGGCCGGGATTCTTGGATTTGCTCGTAGGAGTTGATCCGCGGATAGGTGCGGGTATTCATCAACCTAGGGACGCCGAGCTTGGCCATGTCTTCTAGGTCTTCAAAACGATAGCCCTTGAGCGACGGAGAGAAGTCGATGATGCGTTGGAAATAGGCCTCGGAACGATTATCCGCGATGAACTGCCACATCTGTTCGAAGCGGGCATCACCGGTGAGCTTAGTCATCTCCCGTGCGACCCCGAGATAGGTCTCGTTGTCAGAGACGGTGGGGAAGGCACGTCGGATCGGGGTACGCGGATAGACCTGGAGGAACGGATTGGTATTGGATGCGGTCATGTCCGGGTATTTGAACTCCATCCAGGAGTCCACCCCGTAGACAATGTCGCTGTACTCGCAGGAGGCAGTCCACCACCATTCGTTGTAGACCACCAACTCCGCACGCGGCAGGGTGTTGTTGACCACGTCATAGTGGCCTTTCTGGTTACCCAGGCTGGAGTTGGAGTTGACCTGCCAGATGACCTTGGTCGGGGTGGGGACGTGCTTGCCGGTGGTGATCTTTTTGTTGCCGGCCTTGGTCAGGCGTTCGCCGTTGGCCCAGTAGTGCATGGACTCGTAACGGGTGGTGGGGCGAACCTTGACCGGTCCAGTGGGGTCGATCTGAGGTTCGAAGGGGTCTTCCATGGTGTATCTAGGGATTCCTGCGAACAGGGTGTTCTTGTAGTTACCGGCGTAGCTCCCGATGTTGCCACCGTGGTTGCCGAGGCTCCCGGCGAGGGCTAAGACCAGGAATAGGGCACGGTCTTTGTTGTCGTTGTTCCAGAACTGGTTGGGACCCATGCCGCAGGCGATGAGGGTTTTACCACCGCTATTGGCGATGTCGCGGGCCAGGCTTATCACTGCCTCGCGGGGTGCCCAGGTGACTGCCTGGACCTGTTCTGGGGTGAGGTTGGTGTCTAGGTATTGCTGGGTCAGGTCAAAGACCGGTCGGACCTGCACCTCGTTGCCGTCCACCGTCTTGATGGTGAAGGTGCCGGTTAGGGTTGGTTGGATCCCAAGGGTCGTGAAGTGCTCGCCCAGTTGGTCGTGGGTGACCACTGCGGGGGTGTTTTTGGCGCTGTCCCAGACCACAAAATCGGCGAACTCACCGAGGAGATCTGAGTGGATCTGAACGCCCTTTTGCTGGGTGGTGGGTTTGGCCTTGACTCCCTCGGGTAGGATCTCTGTCCAATTTCCGGGGACGCTATTCGTATGCCCAGGGAGGATGTCCGTGGCCTTTAGTAGGGCCAAGGTATCCATCCGCACCAGGGCGGGTAGGTCGGTATTGCTGCGTACGTAGTCGGTGTTGTAGAGCTTCTCCGCCATCATGACCTGGGCAAGACCCAGGGCAAAGGCTGGGTCGGTACCCGGACGGATGACCACGGCCTCGTCACACTTGGAGGCGGTGGACGAATACTCCACGGTTATGGCGACCGTTTTGACCCCCTTGAGGCGAGCCTCGGTGAGCCAGTGGCTGTCGGGCATCTTGGTAGCGATCCAGTTCATGCCCCAGACGACTACCAGGTTGGAGTTTTCGGTATCGAACAGCTCGAAGTCGTTGGTCTGCTCGCCGCTGACCATTGGATGGCCGGGGGGCAGGTCGGTGTGGAATGAATAGGAATCCCAGGTCCCGCTTCCCTTGGCCTCCTCGGGTTTGACGCCGCGCAGGTGGGCATCGAGCAGACTCATGCTGTTACCCATACGGAAGGCGCCAAAGAGGCGAACCGCCCCTTGTTTGGCCATACCGCCCCGGAACTTAAAGGTACGGGTACCGGCCCCATCCACCTGTGCCACCATGTCCGGGTCGTAACCCTGAGCCAATAGGCGTTGCTTGCCGGGGTTGCCGCTGTAGGTCTGGGCGATGTTGTAGAGGGCCTTGGCATGGTAGGCGTGGGCTTCGACGTGGGACACCTTGACCCAGGAATCCCAACCACGGTTCATCTGCTCGCGGGGGGCCGTACCGGTATTCGGGTCACGCGGGAATCCCTGATCTACCCAATCCTTGAAGCCCTTGCGCAGAAATGCCCCCTTGACGCGCCGATCACCGTAGAAGCGTCGCGCCAGCACCAATCCCTTCTGACAGCAGCGTGGGTCCCATCGAGATGAGGCTTTATTGCCGTAGAGATCGGTCGCTTTTCCATAACCGTAGGTAGGTTCGATGCGTACCACAATGTTATTTTTGACGAAGGCGTTGAGCAGGCAGTTGTGGGTATCGTTGGGGCAGCACAGAAATACGAAACTACGATCATGACGGAAGATGTCACGATAGATTCGTTCCCAATCACGGTTGGGATAATCAGCCAGGGGATTGGCCACTGATATGGGTTGCAGATAACGGTATTGGGAAAATACTGCCGTTGGTGCTGCTGCCGTCCCGAGGGCGGCGCCCGCCATTTGAAGAAAACGCCGACGCGATATGGATGATCCGCTCATGAGTCTCGCTCTAAATTACGATTTGGTAAGAGTGAAATGGCAACTGTCCACCCCCAATTCTGTTGGGAAGAAGGGTAGACGGTTATGTAAACGTAGGTATATCTGGAATCTACTATCTCGGTATTTTGGTGTATTGAGGGTTCGAGTTCTTTAGCGGTTTACAATGTTTTTAGGGTTGTTTTATCTTTGGGGTAACGCTAAGTCACGGAAGCAGAATAGTTTTTAATTCGTTGATTCTTCGTGATTCGCCCCGTGAGACGCAGAAGTTTAGTGAAATGCTACGGTAATGATAATGCCGAGGGGGCATCACTTCTACCTGGCGATGTTATGCATGATAGGTAACCCATTGTTTCTGATGAAGTCGATTATTTTTAGGAATAAGATCTTACCATTCAGATAGTGCGAATGCCACACTTTGCCGTTTTAGTACCATGTGATGATATCTATTCCATGGCGTCATTTCCGGTTCGTGAATTTCTGATTCGTTTGTGGGACATTACGGTTGTAACTGATTTATTCTCTCCTGTTGGGAGGATGTGGGTGTTATAGTGGGGTACTACTTTTCTTGCGCTAAGGATGAAATAAAAATGGCCTACAGTAATTTTACGTCTGATAAAATCAGGAATGAACTTAATCCCATTATGGAGTAATAGCGCTAATCCTTTTGGCTATGTTGTTCGGAGGCGTCATATCTGGAAACGTGGTCATCGTGATTGCACAAGAGCGAGTGAAATGCCCGCGCTCCCGGGGTAAATGTGAATGTTTACGGATTTTACGACCTCTCCTGGGTTGAAAGACAATTCTCGCTGCAATTCGATGGTGTTGCTTTGCTCAATTCTCGGCTAATAGCTGGCAATCCTCCGGATTGCGGAACACAAAATCGTGGTTGTCGGCGAGGAAACACCTATGTCCCGATCCAACTTCATCGTTCCAGTAGGAATTGTCGTAATCCAGATGTCATGGATGGCTTGGTTGGTGACTCGCATCTCTGTGGCTTGTGATTCCGACATTCTCTGCCGAAATAACGGATGGGTTGTTACTTGGGATGGTATGTTTATCGCTTCGTCGGTGTGATTACCCATCATAATCAATGATGGCTGTGAGTTACGCAAGATTCCTTGCTATCGAAGGGTCTAAAAGTTGTAGTATTACCTGTTGAAATAAGTAATAATTTCACTTTGAGAGTAGTCTGAAGGTTACTAACCTGTGCGTCTGTGCGTTGCTGTGACGGAGAAAACGGTATGGGATACGCCGGACGTATTTTTCTTTTAACTAACGCATAAATGGAAAGTGCCATATTGATAATGATTAATTTAAGCCCATAGATGTTTAGATCGTTTATGAGACTAATTTTCCTGATAAACGACAACGCTTTAAGTGTAGCAATAACCAACCCTTTCCGTACGATACAAGAAGTTAATTATTATAGAGTTATTCCAGATTGAGGGTGTTCCCATGATAAAGAAAATATTAGGGGTGTTATATTTTCCGGTAGTAAGTTTGGGATTCACATTAGTAGGCCTGGTTAGCTTAACCAATTGGGCAATGGCTGATGATAATTCCACTCCGACTAATACCGAACCGCTGCTTGGTGTTGTTACCCACTCTCCGAGTTATAGTGCTGGTTTGATCGCTACCGTTGCTTATTTTCCTGTTTATGTAGATGGTCAAGGCGGCCAAGGTGGTGGTGCCGGTGGCCCTCCTCCTGGTGGTCAAGGTGGCCAGGGCGGTCAAGCCGGTGGTCCTCCTCCGGGTGGTCAAGGTGGCCAGGGCGGCCAAGCCGGTGGTCCTCCTCCGGGCGGTCAAGGTGGCCAGGGCGGTCAGGGCGGCCAAGCCGGTGGTCCTCTTCCGGGCGGTCAAGGTGGCCAGGGCGGTCAGGGTGGCCAAGCCGGTGGTCCTCCTCCGGGCGGTGGTCAAGGTGGCCAAGGCGGTCAGGGCGGCCAAGCCGGTGGTCCTCCTCCGGGTGGTCAAGGTGGCCAGGGCGGTCAGGGTGGCCAAGCCGGTGGTCCTCCTCCGGGCG
>CAUYTY010000027.1 GCA_963575655.1 Gammaproteobacteria bacterium
GTCAATCTCGGGCTTGCTTTCACAAGCCACGGGCTTTAGCCCAGGGTGATTGACAATCTACTCTCCGATACGGGAAAAACCACACAGGCACACAAGCCACCACCTGGTCTGTCCTCTAGCGAGAAGATTGCCCCATGAACCTCAGCGACTTGTGTAACGAGCGCTAAACCCAATCCGCTGCCGGTTACGGTATCAGTATTCCACCCTCGCTCGAACGGTCGGAGCAGTCGTGCCCGCTCCGCCGCTGGGATACCCGGCCCCTGATCCACCACTTCCAGCCGCACTTGATCTCCGACTCGGTGTAGTCCTACCTTGACTTCGCCAGGACCTGCATACTTGGTCGCATTGTCCAATAGGTTCCAAAGGATACGCGTCACGCCCTCGCGATCGTGGGACAGTGCGGGGAGGTCGGCCTCCAGCTCAGTGCGCAGCATTAAACCACGCCCCTCAAAGTTCGGCCCCATCTCCTCGAGTACCCCAGTCACGGTCCGCGCCAAATCGTCATGGCGTAGCTGGTAGACCCCCTCCAACTGCCCAAAACGAGCGGAGGTGAGCACATTCTGAATCATCTCACTGAGCCGCTCCGCCTCGCGCAGAATGACACGATGATATTCCCTTACTTGTTCTGGCGAACTAATCCGTTCCAATTGCAAGGTTTCAGCGTACATACGGATCAATGCTAGGGGCGTTTTGAGTTCGTGGGAGACATGGGCAACGAGGCGCTGACGCAACTCAGCAACGGCATGGCTACGACGTACCTCGCGGAATGCGGACCAACTGGCTAATCCTAGAGCTAGCAATACCACAAAGGATAGGGCCAGTGGCAACATCCTCGAAAAAGTGGTTGATGCCCCACTCGTAGAATCCGGGCTGAAGACCAGGAAATAACCGGGCAGAATGTATTTCAGTGGTACCTGGATTGAAGTTTCACGCCAATCGTTATCGGGTCCCAGCAAGGTGACTTTGCCTCCTTCTCTACGTGAGAAGGCCTCTAACATTGGTTGTACCTGTTCGGTTAACAGGGATGTTAGGTTAAAACCCAGCAGCAGCCAGTCAGACTCTCTACCAATATCACTGATGGGTTCCAACGTAAATAACAGAGGTTCCTTTGCTGTTGGCTCCACAAATACATGAATACCAAAAGCGCCTAGGCGAGAGGTCATTCCTTCTACCTGTACTCGTTCTGCCAGTAGATGATCCAGCGCCTTGGGTCCATTAGGAAAAGCGCGACCTACCTCCAAGTGTCGATTCAGCAACAAAATTCGACGTAAGGATGGGAACGTCGTCCACAACGTATCCAATCGTGCTGTATCCATTTCCTCCGGGGACATATTCTTTAGTGCCCTCGAGGGGATTCTGGTGGTGGTCCTCAGTGTTTCTTCCACATGTTGGGCTAATAGAGTAAGTGCATGGATTTGAATGTGTTTCTTTGTGTCGGCATTGAGTGCGTCTTCGTACCACAGGAGGTTGACGGTATAGCCCGCAACCAACAGCAAGACCAGTACCCACAGCCCCAGGAGGACTAGGCCGGTACGTCGGATAGGACACAGTCGTCTAGGCATTGGTATCGAATCGGGAATTTGGAGTAGTAACGCACGCACTATTTAATAGCGCGTGCGTAATGGTTGCGAGGTATTAATCAGCAGTAATTAAATACACATTGCCAGATCATTGACCTAATTTAAGTCGATGCCTACCATGAATAAAATGATGATTTGTTTCTGATTGATAATCCCTGGCTGAATTGATCCTCATTCAAGTGTAATAATGGATAAATGGTCTCGGTATCTCCCTCCATGAGAAATAATAAGGTGCAACGTATGATTCGCAATTTGTGTCCCCCTCTTGTCGTTTTATGCTAGTTCTGTGCACCTAGTTTCCAGTCAATCTCAAATTGCCAGCAATCCATCAATGTGCTCTTGAGGAGTGACAATCCTTTACAAATTCGGACAAGCTAATGATTCACGCCAGGCGGCCCCCTTATTAGACTGTTGCGCGGGGGAAGGCTCGACTCAAACTGAAACGTGAAGTAGTTGGTCGAGAAGTCGCATCCGGTTTCAAGGTTGTGGCAGTCGGTTGCGTAGAAAAAATCCCGGAAGTATATGCCGGATCACTACCGAGTGGTGTGTCTGCCGTCCACTGGGCTTGATTCTTGAGTGAAATAAATAGTTATTGCGGTGATTTTGTGACACGATTGTCGTGTTGTGAATATCAGCGTACAGGTGGGTAAATCAGGTAGAGGGATGCGATGTCTATCGTATCGTGCGTGACAAACTTTTACAAACAGTGACAAGTCTTGGTTCATGCAGGGATGAGTGCGTCTCGATTTTTTCGTAAAACCAATAATAATCAATTTGATAGATCTTAGTGTCGGTTTCTGTGACAAACTTTTACAAATTATGACAAACCTAACTCAGGTTGCTGCTTGCACGTGGTTGATGGGGTTCTGTCAGGGTGCCTACGGTAGAATGCGGTCTCGACCTCATTAGGTAGTAGACTGGTCGGGTTGTTTGCGTTGCTTGGTTTCGTTTTAGAAAGTAGAGCCTGGCCCGCATGAAAATAGATGGCAACTTTAGTTTTGAGAATCCGTAATTAGGCCGCAATCGATAAACTTTAGAGGACCCTGCAAATGCATGAAGTAACTGTTGATATGCTTTCCACGATTTATGCGCATACGTCGATGGGCGTGTGTCTCATTTTGGCTGCCGCTGGCATAGGATCTGCGATTGGGTGGGGTTTGATTTGCGCGAAAACCATGGAAGGCATCTCGCGTCAGCCGGAAATGCGTCCGATTTTGATGGTCAATACTTTTATCTTCGGTGGATTGATGGAGTCATTCCCATTCATCATCCTTGCGTTCGGTATGTGGTTCATATTTGCTAACCCGTTTGTTGGTGCGCTTGAGGCTGCGGCAAAGGCATTAGGGCATTAGGGCATTAGGGTGGTTGTTAAAAATTAGGATGTAACGGTATTTGGTGCTGTTCAGAGACCTCCCGTCGATTGGTGTGACTTATTCCTTGCAAATGATTTATGCCGGTGGCGCGGAGGTTCTCTGAGAGAGTTTTTCGAATGAGCCTATTGTCGTTCCCTATTTTATGTTGATACCTTTTCGGCAGACGTCAACGGCAATCGTGCAGTAAAGGATGTGGTGTTGTTGTTGGCAGGTTCAGTGGGTTTGTGCGAGTTTGGAAGAAGGATGGAGAGATTGCAGGGATTTAGCTCGAAAATCCTGTGGCGTTTGATTTGGTCGCTACGCAACGCCGGGTGTCCATTCAACGCTCCTCGAGCGCCCGAGAGAGGGAGGTTTCCCGGTGGTATTACACCTTGATGAGGTCGTCGGCTCGCTGGGGCGGCTGACGGAATGATGATGTAAGACCCACGGCCCGGAGAGGAGAGAACTGAATGAAGGGCGATATAACGGTACAAATGCTTTTAGACGTTTATGACTCTACGTTATTAGGGGTGTCGATAATTTTGGCAGCGGGAGGCATAGGGTTTGCCATTGGTTGTGGTGCTGTTTGTGGGACATCTTTGGAGTGTATGGTGAAAAGGCCTGATCGACGCTCTAGCATCATGCTAGATGCGTTGATCTTTAGTGGGTTTGTGGGCAACTTTCCGTTTGTTATCCTCGCCTTTGGTGCGTGGTTTATGTTTGCCAACCCCTTTGTGGATAGTCTGCAGCTAGCAGCAAAATCTCTACTGGAAGGAACGCTGTTCTGACCGTTGAGTCGCCGCTTAACTTTTCAACCTAGCGGAATCCATTCCGCTGGCTGAGAAGCTTGAGATTCAACCTGCCCGCCGAAAGGCAGCCGACAAGAAGTGAAGCGAAAGCGAGTCACCCTGGGATGCTTCTCCAGTCCCAGGCTCTGACGACGAAAGGAATGACGGTCGAGACGGTACAAGACCCAATCCTTAGTCTGAACGACCTTCTTGTTCTGAGCGAGGAGACCTTTACTGGCGTAAGCCAAGTTACCCTTACGGGTTGACAGCCGGGAAAGACCGGCATTTTTACAGAAACGTCAAAGGACGGCGGGCTGGCTGAACCTCAATGGCAGTGGCTTCAGAATTTCCCTCGCGTCCTCCGCTCCATTGCATTACGCAACCGGACTGGGGGGCGTCGCGCTCCCGGTGCTCCTTCACGGTTGATGTTGATGTTCCGATTTCGAGCCGGTCTTCCGTATTCCTAATAAACCGCGCATAGAATAAGGATAAGTGGTCTCCCTAGCGAACTAAGCATTCCTCGGCGTTGCGAGGGTAGCGCGGGTGGTTGACTTTTTTGTGTCCAAAAAGATAGCATAGGTTCCCATAAAACCATGGCAAAAGAATAGTCATGGCCCAAAATCCAACCTGTAACCCGTCCTTTACCCGTCCGGGTCGCTGTATTTAATCTAGGAGGTATCCTATGTCCATGGTCTGTCAGGTGACGGGCAAGCGCCCGGTGAGCGGACACAATGTGTCCCACGCCAACAACAAGACTCATCGTCGTTTCCTACCCAATCTCCACAGTCATCGCTTCTGGGTAGCATCCGAAAATCGTTTTGTACGCCTACGAGTCTCCTGTAATGGGATCAGAATTATCGATAAACTTGGTATCGATCAGGTCCTCTCGGACATTCGTGCCCGTGGCGAAAAGGTCTAGGCAATTACCGATAAATATTTGGCAATCCGCCCCGATTCGCCCTAACACAAATAAAGTCTTTGGAGAGTTATTGTGCGCGACAAGATTAAGCTAGTGTCTTCGGCCGGTACCGGCCATTTCTACACTACTACCAAAAATAAGAAGACGACCACCAACAAGTTGGAATTCAAAAAATACGACCCGGTGGTGCGCAAGCATGTTCTCTATAAGGAATCTAAGATTAAATAAATCCAGATTGCTACCTAGCAAGCTGGTTGGTCCGTCATTCCGGCAGGGATTGCCGGAATTCAGGACACCGGGATGTGAACCCTCGGTCATGTTCCTCTCATGGCTTCTGGATTCCGGCACCCCCTGCCGGAATGACGAGACGATGCCCAATGCTCAGTTTCCGATAATGTCGATTAGTTAGGGGAGAAGCCATGCCCCTGATGGAATTCGCATTAATTGCCCGCTATTTTACCCGCCCCGCACGCCGACCCGATGTACTCCAAGGAATTGGGGATGATTGCGCCCTCTTGCGGGTGCCTGCTGGTATGGAATTGGCGGTTACCATCGATACCCTGGTGAGTGGTGTCCATTTCCCTGTGGATACCAGTCCCTATGCTATTGGCTGGAAGACTCTAGCGGTTAGCTTGAGTGATTTGGCGGCGATGGGGGCAGTGCCCGCCTGGGTTACCCTCGCGCTGACGCTGCCGGAGGCGGACGGGGTGTGGCTTGATGCCTTTAGTCGCGGATTGTTTGACCTGGCCGACCAATACGACCTGGCGCTAGTCGGCGGTGATACTACTCGTGGCCCCCTTGCCATTACCCTTCAGGCGCACGGCTTCATCCCACCAGGGCAGTCATTGCGTCGTACTGGGGCGCAAGCGGGAGATCTAATCTACGTAACCGGGACCCTGGGTGATGCGGCAGTGGGGTTGGAGCTACGTTTGGGGCGTTGGAGCGGTTCTGTGACCTCTGTGGATGGTGACTATCTCTCGAATCGCCTCGACTTACCTCAACCGCGCGTGCTTGCCGGTCTGGCGCTACGAGGCATCGCCAGCGCGGCGATCGATCTCTCGGATGGGTTGGGGGCGGACCTTGGCCATATTCTTGAGGCTAGCGTGGTTGGGGCACGAGTCTACCTGAATCGTCTACCGTGTTCCCCGGCGCTGAAGAGATTGACGGTCCCCTGGGAGAAAATAATGGCCGGGGGTGATGACTATGAATTGTGTGTCACCGTTCCCCCGGTGCGGCAGAAATTATTCGACCAAGCCTTGGCAACGGCCGGTTGTGACTTCACCCTAATCGGTGAGATTCAGGCTGCCCCCGGCATCATTTGGGTCGATGCCAAGGGCGAAGCAGTCGAGATTGATGCGACCGGATATCGTCATTTTTCATGAGGCGCCATGGCCTTTTGCAACAATGCCGCGACCCGATCGAAACCTAGCATTGCAAAAAATGACCCTAAACGGGGACCCTGGGCCTTACCCAACAACGCTTCGTATAGAAATCGAAACCACACCCCCGCCTCCAATTCATACTTCCCTCCCACCGCAAATACTAGATTCTGGATCGCATCCGCGTTGAAAGAACCGGTCGCCGCCAATCCTCCAATCTCTTCGGCCAAGGAGCGCAATGCCGGGAGAAAATCTCCGGGGGGGAGTGGTTCAGACGTTACATTCGGCGCTCGTGCCTTGGTATCCTTGACATATTCCAAGGCGTGACGGCAGAGTTTCCGAAAGAACTCGGAATTCTTCTCCACCGCTGGGTCATAACGCCGTACATAATCGTACAATAGCTCAAGGTCGTCGCTGCCAAGATTCTCGGTGACATTGATAAGCAGCAAATAACTAATATCGGTCGCGCTGATATCCGAGGCATCATGGCGATTCTGTAGACTATCGACAAACCACAATGCCGACCCCGCTTCTTCCGCATCTTCCTTTTTCAGCGCAGTAATATAGTTATCTACCAAACGTGGCAGGATCGGCAGCCCCATCTTGCGCGCGCGGTTCGGTTCTTCCAGTAGAAAATAAAGCAAAGATCCCACTGGTGCAAAGCGCTGCCACTGCTCCATCGATACCCCATTACCGATCTTCTTGGAGATCTTTGCGCCATTCTCATCTAAGAATAATTCATACTTGTAGGTGAGGGGCGGGGCGGCGCCTAGTAGCGCGCAGATCTTTGAACTCAGCGATGCCGAATCGAGTAGATCCTTGCCGTGCATCTCATAATCTACGCCAAAGGCGTACCAACGCATTGCCCAGTCGACCTTCCAACCCACCTTGACCTTGCCATCAAGGATCGAGGTGCGTCCTTGGTGACCGCAAGAGCGATACGCTTTGTCATCACGGTCGCAGTGATAGGTAATCTCGTAGCTCTCTGGATGAGTCGCCACGACGCTGGTCGTGTAGATCTTTCCGCATCGCTCGCAGATCGGGAAGAAGGGGCTCCAAGCATCCCGTTTGTCGGGTGCGATGGTTTTGATAAAAAGATTGCGGATTGCTTGATGGTTATCCATAACGCGCTGAAGGGCCGTATTAAAGACCCCGGTTTGATAACAATTCGTGGCCGACTCGAATAAATATTCAAACCCGTAATAATCCAGGAAATGTTTGAGGCGTCCATTCATAAACGCCGCGTAGCTGCTCTCCTTCTCGAAGGGATCGGGTAGGCTTGAGAGCGGGGCGCCGAGATATTCTTTAAGGAGGGCGTGATTAGGGACATTCTCCGGCAGGCTGCGCAAACCATCCATATCGTCGGAAAAAACGATCAGTCGGGTTGGACGGTGCGGATAGGTAGCACGAAACGCCTTAATTACATAAGAAGTTCGAACCACCTCGGCAAAGGTGCCGATATGAGGGAGACCGGAAGGCCCGTATCCCGTCTCAAAGACGGCTAGTTTGTCCGTGTCATTTAGGCGGTGAGCAACACGCGCGGATTCATGGTGTGGCCAATTGATCATCACTGGGGTTACTTTCTGGGTAAGATAGTTATAACAAGTTTTTTCGTATGATAAATCATTGTATTCGTTTTGACCATTAGCTTGATAGGCCAGCAAGTTGCGTGGATGGAGGGGGGTCATAGCCTTTAGGCACACCAACGGCGTTGTATCCTAAATTCTGACAATCTCTGCCGAAGTAACGGCTGAACGACCTAAAGTAACTCAAGTTATTACCTAGTGCCTGCCGAAAACCGTCTTGATTTTGCAATCCAGGGGGTTGCAAAACATACAAATGGATTTTTCGATCAGATACTGCCCGCCCGAGATAGCATAAATTTACGTCGGCCCAACCTACGTAATCGACGCCATCCCGGATAGATAGCAACTTGAGTTATTTAACCCAAGTTGCCACCTTATATCTTGTCGTCGTGGTGGTTAGCTACCATCACAT
>CAUYTY010000028.1 GCA_963575655.1 Gammaproteobacteria bacterium
AATAATAGATTATTTTTACTTGCTTGTCCCCTAACCAACGCGCAGGTTAGTAGTAAATGGGCAATTCCCTGTTTCTATCTAATCACACGCTATGGCAGAAAAGATTTCGACGGAAATTCTACTGATCGAAAAAGATAATGTGGTGATTTTGTTGGCATAACGGATATTCCTTATTTCCATTCTTGGCCTTTGTTTGTCGTTTTTTCTGGGTATATCCCAAAAGATACCTGCCGCAATTTTGTGGAATAGTACAATGAGTCTCTCGTATATTGGCCGTTTCTCACTACACAAACCGCTCTGGATCAATACATGCTACCACTTCAGCGCCGCATGATAGCGGGCCAATTGCTCTTCGGTAACGGCCAATTGAGTGGCCATGACTGGGAGCAAACGTAAAACCTCCTAATTCAAGCATTGCACTTTGAGACTGAATCCGCGCAATAACCGTTGTCATCGATTACCCAGACCAACCCACCCCAATCGACGGAAAGCAAGAATTAGGAGAAGCGCAAGTGTTGCCATACCGCCCAGGAGCCACCAGAATCCATATTCATGCTGGGCCAATGGTATGCTCGGAAAATTCATTCCCCAAATTCCAGCAACGAGTCCCAGAGGTAACATTACAACGCTCACCGCCGTGAGAACCGTGGCAATTTTGCTAGTCCGTTCGGCTGCCGCTGCCTGAATTGCACCCACCACACCATCCAGCAGGTCACGCGAGGAATCTACCTCGCCACGAATCGCCATGGTATTGTTCTTGAGTTCGCGAAAGGATGCCTGGGCATCCTCGGAGACAAACGGCGTCCGTTTCGTCGCCAAGAGCATTAGTACTATATGGAGATTCGTCGTGAGTTTCTTGAGGAGGAGGATATTTCCTCCGGCAATCACAATCGTTCGCGTAAAACTCAAAGCTACTTCGCCGGTGACCGAGGGTTCGAATCGGTCGAGAAAATTATCATTCGCCAGGTTGAGATCTGCGTAATCGTAGAGGCATTGCTGAAGGAGCAGGAAAACAATAAAACCAGGAGTCTTCCCGGCTAGACGAAAGGCATCGTGGCAGGCAATACGAACATCAGCCACGAGATCCAAGGGGCGAGGGTGCCAGGTGAGAACAAAGGCATTCCCGACAATCACCAAGAGGCGTGTTGCCTCCATCACCCGCACGCCAGTCGAGGTCTCTAAATGTGTCTCGGGACGACTAATCTCGTAGAGACGAAAGGCTATGCAATTCGGCCGTTCGACAATCCACGGCAAGATCTCCGTGGCATTCAGATGATCAGCAACTTTGCGGTCGATCCTCAAATAATCGAGCAATCCGAAGAGCGGTACCAAATCCACGGACTCTAGATCGACCCAGAAAAAGACCTCCGCATCAGCTTGCACCAAAGGGAGGTCAATCTCACGAAATTCTTGGGTGGCATGATCCCTGAGACGGAAAGAGATCCCGTGGAAGGGTGGATTCATCACGCTCATCGAAACAACACAAGACCATTGAGCGTCTGCGGTAATATGCGCGCTAGACTCGAACTCAAGTGTTCAAGGGCACGATCCAAAAAGTTGGTACGACGGGTGTAATCCTCGACAGTCTCGGCATTAAATATCTCACGGGCCACCAGACCCACCGAACCGATCTCATCCACCAATCCAAGAGATTTTGCCTGTTCACCGGTCCACACCAAACCGCTAAATAGTTTAGGATCATCCTTAATTCGATCACCCCTCCCCTGCTTGACCACGTCTATAAATTGGTTATGAATCTCGGAGAGCACCCCCTTGACGTGGGCAATCTCCTCGGGACGTTCGGGTAAGAATGGATCGAGGAAACCTTTATGCTCCCCGGCAGTCAGGAGACGGCGCTCAATACCAAGCTTTTGCAGTGCCTCCACGAATCCAAAAGAATCCATGCGCACCCCAATAGAACCAACGATGCTCCCTTTATCGGCATAGATCTTCTCGGCGGCAGCGGCAATATAGTAACCTCCCGAGGCGCAAACATCGCTGATCACCGCATAGAGAGAGGTGCTCGGATATTTCTTGCGTAACCGCCAGATCTCATCATTGATATAACCCGCCTGGACCGGACTACCACCAGGGCTGTTAATACGCACAACAACCCCCGCAGTATCCGTATCTTCAAAAGCGGCCCGCAATCCAGCGATGATGTCGTCGGCATTGGCATCGGTACCGTCGGAGATCACCCCCTTGATTTCCACCAGAGAGGTATGTCTACCACCTAAATGGAGAGATTTCCCCTCGCTCCACAAATAGAGGCTGAGCAGGGCAAATAAGTACACAAAGATCAGGATTTTGAAAAAGACCCCCCAACGTCGTGAACGACGCTGTTCGTTGAGAGCCGCGAAGGCCAAACGATTGATGGTGTCCCGCTCCCAAGCGGGAGTCGAGGGCTGTGTTTCTTGAGTCATGCACAATGGTCCTTCTGAATACCGGAAATTTCTGCCGTAGTATAGCCAGTCTGATGTTGAAACCACTAGAAATTTGGCAGCAAGCAAACGACCTGATCAGTGGTAAAGAGTGTGGCGGTTGTCTGTGAACAATGTCGCCAAAGGACTGGTTAAAAAGATGAGTGACGTGTAAAGTGCGCCCTCTTTTGCTAAATCCTCCTACGCAAGCAGCGTCATTCCGGTTGGCGACCCCGCGCTGTGGACGGTTCGCCGCAATCACCTTGTACCAAGATACTGACGTACGATCCGCACGCCATCGTAATAGTGGTGTCCTTTTGAAAATGACAATGATTTTCTCACTAATCTCGAAATTCGTTGACGGAGGGTGCAATTGAATCTTTCAATATGGTTGGTTTGACCGCTTTCCTTGCCAACCGCGTAATGGCGTTTCGAGGGAAAAATTGCCGCATAGGCGGCCCAGAAATCCGTATAACTCACCGCGCATTGACGATAGACGGGGGGCAAGGAATCCCATAAGGCGCGTGCGGACTGCTCGCTACGATCGCCAATATAAACTCCAACAATTTCGCGTATTTTTCATTGACATATTTTTGAGACCAAGCTTCGGAAACTCCTACTACCCTCGCAATCCCCGCCAGGGAAATTCGCTCCAACAAAAGATGATCAATTAATTCTTTTTTCTCATCAGAAATGGGTCCTTTTTCTGGGATTAACACAAATTGCCGACCACATTCATTACAGCGATACATCTGTTTGCCAGTTGCATTAAAACCATTTTTTACAACCATTTCAGATTTACAGTTTGGGCAGCATATAGAAAACTCCTAATTTTGCATGAAAATACCGGAATGGAATGTTAACTCATCCTATAAATTGGGGCACTACCCAAAAAGTAATGTTGCAGTTTTACCGAGCGTAGTGCGTATTTTTATTCTCAAATTACTTGAAGTTAAAGTGATAGCTACACACCCAATTGAGGTATTTTGTTGTCGCAACGTAGATTATCCTGATTTCCGAATTCGCAGAAAAGGAAACTTGCGGTAGCATGGGGTGGAGTGGGCATTCTCCATCGGATTCTAGGTATCTATTGCCATACGTGCAGAAAATATTTTTCGGAACAAAAGGGGAGCATTCTTGAGCAAAGTCGCTTACCCGAAGAAAAGGTGGAGTCCTCACTGGAACACCTGCGAGAAGGGTGTGGAGTGCGACAGACAGCTCGTTTAACTCATGTAAACCAGAACACGGTGACTCGTTACGCACGCTTGGCTGGAATATCACGCGACCTTGGTACATGACGAGTTGGTTGCGCCCTCTCCCCAGACAAGGGAAGTACAGTTTGATGAAAAATGGAGTTTTGTATTCAAGAAGGAAGCGAATTGCACTCCAGAAGGAGAGAACTGCGGGGATAATTGGGATCATATTGCTATTGATGCGGAAAGTCGGTTGGTACTGTCCGTGGTTCCAGGAAAGCGTACGGCGGAGAATTGTCTCCAACTAGTTGAAGATGTTAGTAAACGTACTGAGGGAAAAACTGATTTGTTACTTACATCCGACGAACACGCTCCTTACTAAACTGCAATTGAGAAAGTTTACGCAACCGAAGTGGCACAACCTAAACGACCAGCATGATTACTGCAATGTTTCCGAAGACTATTCATGCCACCACCACCGCCGCAGCTCTTTGAGCTAAAGACTTTTCTGTTTGTTCTAGCTCATAGTTTCCAATTCATGGAATTATCCTAACAAGATAAACTTGTTTCACCATGGATGATTCAATTATCCGTAGGATGGTTAAACCGCCCTTGTAGGTAGCAACTTAGGTTACTTATTTCCCTTATTATTCAACAATAAGGCATTGGCATCTGCGCCCGGACGCACCTTTTGTAATCCTTCGACGATTACCTGATCATCATCTACCAATTTTCCGGTAACGGCCCAATCGGTGCGCGTCATGAAATGGGTTTCGAGACGCCGCTGCTCTACCTTGCCAACCTTGTTCACCACTAACGCATAGGCCCCAGTATTGTCACGCTGGATCGCTGCATGGGGTAATAGAAAGGCATGCTCGAGTACACCAGCGGTTAGACGCACACTGACAAACATACCAGGCAATAATCGATATTCAGGATTAGGAAGAATTCCACGCAGAGAAATAGTCCCGGTGCTGGGAATAACCGCAAGGTCAGAGAAATCCAGGGTACCCGTATGTTGATAAGAAGCACCATCCGGCAAAAGAATCTCGATCTTACGCTTGGGGGCCTCACGACTTTGCGTAGCGGCGTCCTGCAATTGTGCAAGCTCGGCAATCGATTGGCTGAAATTCACATAGATTGGGTCAATTTGCTCGATGGTGGTCAATTCAGTGGTATCTCCCTGACCAACCAAGGTCCCCTCCGTCACCCGTGCCCGACCGGCGCGCCCCGCAATTGGGGCGGTAACCGTGGCGTATCCCAGATTGAGACGTGCGATCTCTACATTCGCCTGCGCCTGCTTGACCACCGCTGCCGTAGTACGTTCATTGGCCAGGGCCGTGTCTAAATCCTGCTGGGCGAGCAGATTCTTAGTACGCAATTCTACGTAGCGTTTGGCGGTTAGGGCGGCATTGGTAGCATCAGCCTCGGCCTTGGCCAGACTGGCCTGAGCAACGTGTAGAGCCGCTTCCAGGGGGGCAGGGTCGATCTGAAACAACACCTTACCCGGTTGGACATCGGTACCCTCGGCATAGACCCGTTTGAGGATGATACCTGCGACTCGTGCCCGCACCTGAGCCACCCGGGTAGCCGCCAATCGACCTACCGTGTCCCTGGTCAACGGTACCGAAGACATGTGTACGTTCACTACGGAAACTTCCGGCGGAGGTGGCGGACTCTGTCCAGCGGGAGGCCCCGCTTTGGTATCTCCACCGGGAAAAAATACACCAACCCACAGCAGGAGCAGCAATTGACACGCCAACTTCATAAAATCCCCTTATACCAGCCAAAGATACGGAACCCGGCAACCCGTCCCAACGTTTATGAATCCCTTTTAACCACATCTATCCATTGGTTGTCCAGTCCCGAATCTGATAGATAACCGACGAAGTTATTTTTATAGGTTTTGTCAATGGTTTAGACCCGATCCACCTGAGGTTGCCAATACCGCCAACAATACCCGCAAATTGTTGCGGAACATGGCAAGGTAGGTGGTGGCCAGACCTTGCGACCCGGACAGGGCGTCGGAGTAGAGCGCACCACCCACCCGAGCACCGGTTTCAGCGGCAATCCGTTCGATCAGGCGTGGGTCGGTAATGTTCTCAACGAAGATCGCCTTAACTTTCGAGCTACGAACCTGCCGGATGAGGGCAGCCACATCCGCCGCCGACGCCTCAGCGTCGGTACTAATTCCAACCGGGGCAAGAATAGTAAGACCATAAGCCTCAGCAAAGTAGCCAAAGGCGTCGTGCGAGGTCAGAATCTTGCGTCGCTCCGGGGGTAAGGTGGCCAACCGTTGGTGAATCTCCTGGTCAAGAGCCTTCAACTGCGCCAGATAATCCTCCGCCCGATGTCGATAGTTCAGCGCGTGGGTGGGATCAGCTTCGGCCAGGGCGGCCACAATATTCTGCACGTAAATCATGCCATTTCTAAGGTCTTGCCAGGCATGGGGATCGACCGGCCCATGGTGGTGCCCCTCCTGTTCGTGGTGCTCTTCGTGCGCAATAGTCATGGCCCGAATATTCACCCCGCTACTTGCCACTACGACCTGACCGGTAAAACCACTGGCCTTGATCAATCGCTCCAGCCACCCCTCAAAACCAAGACCATTCACGATAACAAGTCGTGCCTTGGCCATGGCCTTGGCATCGGAGGGAGTGGGTTGATAGACATGGGCATCCCCATCGGCCCCCACCAGGGTAGTAACCCGTACTTGCTCGCCACCGACGGTACGCACGAGGTCACCGAGGATGCTAAAACTGGCCACCACCGATAACGGTTCAGCAGCAAAACTTGGCCACGGTAATACAGCCAATACCAGGAAAGAGATAGATAGCAAGCGGGATATACGTTTCATCACTCGCAAGGATTCTATTTTTAGGTTCATTCATCACCTATCAGAGTTCGTTTTTCTTGAGATACGGGAAACTCACTTGAGGTTCAACGAGTTGGAGGTTTACGTTATGCTAACGTTAATGAACTTTGAATTAGTATTACCGCCCAGCATAAGGAACCTTTTAAGTGTAATTGGTATAGTTGACTGTCCCATATATAGATAAAAATAATCATTCCCCTCTATCAACGAGAGACGGCGGAGTGAGCTGTTACGATAAAGTAATCTGGGTTCCAATCATGACTCAATCCACAACGTTCTGGTCCGCCATTTCACAAAGCATTAGCGCGGCCACTGCCACTCCTTTCACCGTGCGTGGAACTAATACGCTAGGGGGTGGCTGCATTAATACAACCTATATGGTGGAAGATGGACCACGGCGCTACTTCATTAAGGTAAATGATACCTCACGATTGGCAATGTTTGAGGCTGAGGCGGCGGGGCTAATTGCGCTTGCTCGTCCACAGGCCCTGCGGGTACCCACACCGGTAGCCATCGGAGTCACTGGAGAGTTCTCGTTTCTGGTGCTGGAATATCTCGATCTAAGGGATGCAAATAGTACGAGCATGGAGTCTCTGGGGCGCGGCCTGGCAATATTACATCGCACTACCCAAGACTGCTTCGGCTGGTGCCTAAATAACACTATCGGGACTACTCCCCAGCACAACTCCGAAACCAGCGATTGGATTGAATTCTGGCGCACACACCGCCTGGGTTTCCAACTTCATTTGGCTCGGCGAGAGAGTCTTTTAATGCATCGCGGGGAATCGTTATTGGCCGCGCTGCCTGCCTTTTTCGTCGATTATCATCCACAGCCCGCACTGCTCCATGGTGACCTCTGGGGCGGTAATATCGCTATGACCCGCACCGGTGAACCCGTTATCTTTGACCCCGCAGTTTATTACGGTGACCGCGAAACCGACCTCGCCATGACCGAACTTTTCGGCGGCTTCAATGAACGTTTCTACGCGGCCTACAACGAAGCCTGGCCCCTGGATAGCGGCTATGAATTACGCAAGCAACTCTATAACCTCTACCACATTCTCAATCATTTCAACCTATTTGGCGGCGGCTATGCCCATCAATCGGCATGTATGATAGATCATCTCTTGTCTGAGATAGGTTAAAGCAACCGCCTGGTTCTAAGCCACGCGATTTTCTCTAGTAACGCCAATCGCAGCCGTGGCGTTCTATCCGGTAGCTAGTTGGGTTATCCACAAAAGCTGGGGATAAGTCTGTGGATGATCTGGGGCAAACGTCAGTAATCTATTGATTAATAATTAAACTATCGAAGTTGTGTGACGTTTATATGTGTGGAATCACCACTTGCTTTTCGGGATCTACCGAGGGAAACATCCCTTACCATAACCTGAGTTCGACGTAAGCAATCAGGGATTTGTTAAACATCTCATCACATT
>CAUYTY010000029.1 GCA_963575655.1 Gammaproteobacteria bacterium
CCCCGTTTACGGGGAGGGCTGGGGAGGGGGCAAGTAGGTGGCAACTTGGGTTAACTTAAGCGGCTACTTAGCATGTTTTTCTCCCCCTCGCCCTCTTCGGGAGAGGGTGACTTTTCGTTTCTCTTGCGGGAGCGTGGAAACGATACATAAAGCAGGCGCTGCGACGTAGATGGATAGCCACTATTGGTAATAGTTTCCACGCCGAATCACGTTCTTATAATTTACTGTTGTATCACAACTCGCAAATTGCGAAAGAGAGGAGGTTGAAATGTACTGGTTAGTTGCACTGATGAGCTTGGGCCTACTTGGCATCATAAGCGTTGGCTTCTGGCTTGAATTCAACCCAGTGGCCACGGGGAATCGCACTCCGCGTTGGTTACGGCAGGCGTTAGGTATTAACGTAATTAGCTTTGTGATCGCCGAGATTGGAATGCTGATCTTGGGGATGGAGAGCGTTATGGCAGAACCGGTCACAGGAGCGGCACGCGAGATCTCAGTGGGAATGGGTTTGGCAATGATTGGTGTCGGTATTCCCACCGCAGTTGCCGCGATTGCTGCAGGTATTGCCATAGGCCCGGTCGGGGCCGCCGCACTTGCCGTAATCGCGGAAAAGCCCGAGGCCTTTGGTCGAAGCCTGATCTTCTTGGGATTGGCAGAGGGTGTTGCCATCTATGGTCTGGTTGTTTCAATCCTAATGTTAGGAAAACTGGGATGACGCGCCTCGCCCTGCAACAGCTCGTAAGCCACGATCCCGGGCTGGTGTCAGGCGCGGTCATGGAAACCCGGCTTATCGTCATGGGTAGTGCTGCACTAGCGGAAGGTTTCGGTCTAATCGGTTTCGAGACCCTCCCCGACGCTACCGTTGAGGAGCTGGACGAGGTACTCAATGCGTTGTTGAAACAACGACAGAAGGCCTTGGTATTGGTCGAGGGTTACCTCGCCCGCAGCAACAGTCCTCTCCTTGCTCGGGTACGAATGGAGGGAGGGCGCATCGTGGTAGTGGAGATTCCGCGCCTTGATGCCCCGACTGACTATCACCCTCAGGTAGAGGAAATGATCCTCTCCATCCTCGGGCCGACGGCCCTGGAGGAACGCGTATGACGGCTATTGCCAACGTCGAGGAACTGGAGCGTGCGCTGCTCGCACGCGCCCAGACCCTCGCCGAGGAATACCTGGAACGGGCACGGCGCTCTCGCGACCGCATCCTCGACGAAGAGAACGAACGCCTGCGTCTACGCGAGGAGCGTGAGGTCCTGGCCGCCAAAGCCTTAGCCGAACGTACCTATCGTCGCCAGGTGCAGCAGGCAGAACTCGCCCGCCAGGAGGAGTTCGAGCGGTTGCGTTGGACCCTGATTCGCGGCGTCATGGACATCTTACTCGAACAGTTGGCGCACATTGCCTATGACGAAGAGCGTTATCTGCCGATCCTCGCCCAGTTTTTGAGACATGCCGTCCACGCCATCGAGAGTCAGGATTTGGTGTGCGAAATTAACACCACCGACCTGCATCGCTTGCGTACTCGCTGGGATAGCTTCGTACGGGAAACGGTGCCGGATTGTCAGATTACCCTCCACCAAGAACCACGCAACTGTATCGGGGGGTTGTTGCTCCGCACCGCGGATGACCGCATCCGGGTGGACAACACCTTCGAGGGACGTTTAGCTCGCATGGAAGAGCAGCTCGAACGCGTAATTCGGGACCGCCTGTTCGCCACAGCAGGCTCTGCTACTGGTGTGGCCCACTTTGGAGCCCTCTTCTAATGGGTGACATCATCGAGATCAACGGTCCCCTGGTGCGAGTACGCCTCCCCGGCGTGCTCAATGGGGAGCAGGTCAAGATCGGTAAACTCGGCCTGGTCGGCGAGGTCATCGGTCGTGATGCCGAACTTGCCATGGTTCAGGTCTATGAATCCACCGATGGAGTACGTCCCGGCGAGGGCGCCATTGCCCTCGGTCATCCCCTGGCGGTAGAACTAGGACCTGGGTTGCTCGGCCAGATCTATGACGGCGTACAACGCCCCCTGACCCGCATCCAAGCACTTTCCGGCGACCACATTGCTCGTGGCCTGGAGGTCCCTTCCCTGGACCGCAAACGCTCCTGGGCGTTCACCCCCAATGCGGAACTAGCCCCAGGTTCCGATATTACCGGCGGCATGGTGCTCGGTACCGTCCCCGAGACCCGCACCATCACCCACCGGGTATTACTGCCTCCCAACATCGCAGGCAAACTACTGGAGATTGCCCCAGCCGGGGAATATTGCGTAGAGGATGTGATTGCCCGAGTCTCCGCCAAAAACGGTGACGAGCACGCTGTGCGTCTGTTCCATCGCTGGCCGGTGCGTATCCCGCGCCCCTACGCCAAACGCGACCACGCCATCGCCCCACTCATTACCGGTCAACGGATCCTGGATACCTTTTTCCCACTGGTAAAGGGTGGAAAAGGGGCGGTACCGGGACCCTTTGGGGCAGGAAAGACGGTCGTCCAACAGCAGATTGCCCGCTGGTCCAATGCCGACATTGTTATCTATGTTGGTTGCGGTGAACGTGGTAACGAATTGGTGGACATCCTGGAGACTTTCCCGGAACTCAAGGACCCCCACACCGGGCGTTCTCTGATGGAGCGTACCTTGCTGGTAGCCAACACCTCCAACATGCCGGTGGTGGCTCGGGAGGCGTCCATCTATGTCGGGGTTACCCTGGCCGAGTATTACCGCGACCAAGGCTACGACGTAGTGATGGTGGCCGACTCCACATCACGCTGGGCCGAGGCACTGCGCGAGGTCGCTGGACGTCTTGGTCAGATGCCGGTGGAGGAAGGCTATCCCGCCTATCTTGCCTCACGTTTGGCCGCTTTCTACGAGCGTGCCGGATTGGTGAAGACACTGAGTGGGGAGCGTGGTTCAGTGACCCTAATTGGGGCGGTTTCGCCACCAGGCGGTGACTTCTCGGAACCGGTTACTTCTCATACCAAGGAGATCGTGGGCACCTTCTGGGCCTTGTCCAAAGAATTGGCCGACGCCCGACATTATCCGGCAGTGGCCTGGACCGACAGCTTTTCCGGGTATGTGGCTACCGCCGCCAAATGGTGGGCGGAACACGTCAGCGACAAGTGGGCAGAAGAACGAGCCGAGGCGCTCGGATTATTGATTCAAGCGGATGAATTGGCGCGCATTGTCAATCTGGTTGGCCCCGAGGCCCTTTCGCCAACCCAACGCTGGGTTCTGGAAGGGGCCAGTCTGCTCAAAGAGGGTGTGCTCCAACAGAGTGCCCTCGATGAGGTGGATTCTTATGCCTCCCCCGAGAAACAATTCGTACTGCTCGACCTAATTCTCAAGATCTATCTCGAAGGTCAAGCCCTGCTGGCCCGTGGAGTTCCCGTCCAACAATTGATGCAACTCGCCATTATCGGTCGGGCACGGCGGATTAAAGCAGCCTATGCGAGCAACCAACTGGATGGGTTACGCAATTTCGTCAAGGAGATCCACGCCGAATTTCAGCGTCTGCGCATCGAATACGGCGAACCCGAAAAGAGGTCACCATGAGGGAGAAAGAATATCGCCTTGCCTCCGCTGCCCGTGGCGGATTGTTATTCATGCGCGGGGTTGCAGGGGTCGCCTTTGCCGACCGAGTGATAATTCGCGACTATTGCGGTCGGCAGCGTAACGGCCAGGTTATCCGTACCTCTGAAGATATGGTGCTCATCCAGGTCCTGGAGGGTACCGATGACCTCGATCTGGAACGCACCTGGGTACGTTTTCTGGATGAACCGGTCGAATTATCAGTCTCACCGGATTTAATGGGGCGCATCTTTAATGGTACGGGCGTACCTCGTGACGGTCGGCCACGTTTAATCTCCGATCTACGGCGCAATGTCAATGGTTCCCCCGTGAATCCAGCGGCACGAGCCTATCCGCGTGAATTTATCCAGACCGGAATATCCACCATCGACGGATTGAATTCGCTGGTGCGTGGTCAGAAACTCCCTATCTTTTCGGGGTCAGGGTTGCCTCACAACCGTCTAGCCGCTCAAATTGTGCGTCAGGCCAAACTCCTTGCCGAGGATGCCCACTTCGCGGTGGTATTCGCGGCGATGGGGGTATCCTATTCAGATGCACGTTTCTTCGAGGAAGATTTCGAATCCTCGGGGGTGCTGGGCAATGTGGTGATGTTCATTAATCTTGCGGACGACCCGCCGATTGAACGACTCATCTTACCGCGTACCGCACTCACCGCCGCCGAATATCTGGCCTACGATCTAGATATGCACGTCCTGGTGGTAATGACCGATATGACGCACTACGCCGAGGCATTACGCGAGGTAGCAACGGCAAAGGGCGACGTACCCTCGCGTAAAGGTTATCCGGGATACCTCTATTCGGACCTCGCGGAGATCTACGAACGGGCAGGGCGCATCAAAAATAGACATGGGTCGATTACCTTCGTACCGGTCTTATCGATGCCTTCGGATGATATCACCCATCCCATCCCGGATCTTACCGGCTATATCACCGAGGGTCAGATTGTGTTGTCTCGGGAGTTGCACGGCCAGGGCGTTTATCCACCGGTGAATATCTCACCCTCACTCTCACGACTGATGAAGGATGGGGTAGGCAAGGATTTTACCCGCGATGACCATCCACGGGTAGCCAGTCAGCTTTACGCCTCTTATTCACGAGCCCAAGAGATCAGAAATTTGGCATCGATTATTGGCGCCGAGGAACTCTCCGAGACCGATCGGCGTTATCTTGAATTCGCACGACTCTTCGAGACACGTTTTGTAGGTCAGGGAGAGAATGAGGATCGTTCCATTATCGAGACGCTGAACATCGCTTGGGATCTGTTGTCGTTGTTGCCGCCGGAGTTGTTGTCTCGGGTACGCGAGGCGGACATTGCTAAATATCACCGCTGGGAAAAAAATAAGACATCCGAAGAGGCGTAGCTCGCAGAGGATGTGCCGTCGTGTGAGGTGCATCACACCGACCCGAACCCCAGAAGAGAGATAGGTCCAGCCATGACCCAAAGATTGAAAGTCCCTCCGACCAAGAGTGTCCTGCTTGCACTACGGCGTCAGGAGGGTTTTCTACAACAGGGCTACACCTTACTGGAACGCAAACGCGAATTGCTCACCCGCTTGGTCTACGAACGACTGAATCGATATCGTCATTTGCGTATCGAGGCACGCAATGCTCTGGAAGAGGCCTATCGCTGGCTAGGCATTACTCATATGCGGATGGGGAGTCGGAGATTGCACCAAGCAGCCTTAGGGCTAGGTCCTGCTCTTCAAGTCAAGATTCTGCCCCGTTCCAGCCTGGGGGTAGAATATCCGGCAGTCACCACCGAGCTTTTACCGTTACAACCGATGGGGCTGATGTGGACCGACTCAAGTTTTGACGAAACTCGCCGTCAACTGGCACGTCTAGCAATCGTGTTGGCCAACCTCGGCGAGGCCGAAACGGCATTGCGTCGCATGTTGGCCGAACAACGCAAAACCCAGAAACGGGTGAACGCCCTAAAGTACAACGTTATTCCTCGCTATCAAAGTACGATTCGTTTTATTCAGGCATCCCTGGAAGAAGAAGAGCGTAATACTTTATTTCAAATTAAGGTACTGCGCGGGCAGGACGCGACATAAAGAAAATTATCTAACCCCAGGGCTATCCACTTAATCCGCGATATATACTGGTCTATCCGACAAGGAACAGGTACTTCCATCCGTCTCGCAGATGGTTATCTATTGAAAATGTAGGACGAGATACCTACCCCTGTTAGTCATTTATTTTTGTGCTGTCGCGGCTTAAGTGGATAACCGAATTAGTATCCTCTCAACCAATCTTGGGTAAATGTGCCAGCGAGGCATGAATTGCCGCCTCCGGGTAGATGTAATCCTCCAACGCGCCCGCAAAGTATCTATCGTAAGAGGCCATGTCAAAATGGCCATGACCCGACAAGTTGAAGAACAAGGTCTTGGGTTCGCCAGTTGCTTTGCAGCGCAGGGCCTCGTCAATGCAGGCACGGATAGCGTGACAAGATTCTGGTGCCGGGATAATTCCCTCAGCCTGGGCAAAAGTAACCCCGGCCTCAAAGGTAGCCAACTGCGGTACGGCCACGGCCTCGATCAAACCTTCGTACAATAGTTGCGACACCAATTGCGAATCACCGTGGTAACGCAGTCCGCCCGCGTGAATACCGGGTGGTACGAAATCGTGTCCCAGGGTGTACATCAACATTAATGGCGTATAGCCGGAGGCGTCTCCGAAATCGTAGGTGTATACCCCCTTGGTCAGGGTTGGGCAGGAGGTCGGTTCCACCGCCACTAAGCGAATATTTTTGGCTCGGGCCTCACCAGCCGCCTTGTCGGCCAGGAAGGGGAAGGCCACACCAGCAAAGTTAGAGCCACCCCCACAGGCGGCGAATACCATATCCGGGTAATCACCCACCTTATCAAATTGTTTCTTCGCCTCTAAACCGATGACGGTTTGGTGATGGCAGACGTGGTTAAGCACTGAACCCAAAGCGTAATTGGTATCGGTACGGGAGGCCGCGTCTTCCACCGCCTCGGAGATGGCGATGCCCAAACTGCCAGGTGAATTCGGGTCCTTGGCCAAAACGTCGCGACCAGCCTGGGTCATGTTGGTCGGACTGGAAAATACTTCAGCACCCCAGGTGTGCATCATCGAGCGACGGAAGGGTTTTTGTTCATAGCTCACCTTGACCATGTAAACCCGTACTTCCAGGCCGAACATCCGTCCGGCCAAGGCTATGCTGGAGCCCCACTGCCCGGCGCCGGTCTCGGTCGCGAGGCGCCTAATACCTGCCTGCTGGTTGTAATAGGCTTGGGGAACGGCAGTATTAGGTTTATGCGAACCGGCTGGCGAAACTCCTTCATTCTTGTAATAAATTTTGGCCGGAGTCCCCAGGGCTGCCTCCAATCGATGGGCGCGGAACAGCGGACTGGGTCGCCATAAACGATAGACATCGCGTACGGCCTCCGGGATGGGTATCCAACGCTCGCTGGACATCTCCTGCTCCAGCAAGGCCATAGGAAAGATGGCCAGCATCTTGTCTGGACTCACTGGATTGCCGTCTGGTCCCAGGGGCGGTGCCGGCTTGTTGGGCATATCTGCCACGACGTTGTACCAATGGGTAGGAATATCTTTTTCTTCCAACAGAATCTTAGTGTCGGACATATCTAGGTCTCGCAACTGTCGATGGATGGGGTAAACGTTATCTAGCCACCTGCGTGTCTACTACCGCCTAAGTTTTAGTCTGCGGTTCGCCATAGTCGATGATCTTCTCATGGGACTGCTCACTTGCCTGCCCCTCTCTTATAGCAGCATAACTTATTGATTATTAATTAATCTACCTTCATCAATGCGTAAAAGTCCTAATACCTTCTAGCACGAGGATCGCAACCACTAGGTATTCTAGGTATTTAATCCCATTGATTCACTAAGCACCTCTACTTCAGTTTCAACCATTCCGATAATCTGGGCAATCTCTTTGGTACCTAATCCTCTGCGGTGTAGTTGTCTTACTACTACTTCAACCTTTTCCGCAGCCTCTGCGGCTCGCTGCATAGCCATTTCTTTTTCCTTCATGGCTATAAACTCTCTCTGCAAGGCTGCATCTTTTTCTTGCAAGGCCGCATCCTTTTCTTGCAAGGCTGCATCCTTTTCTTGCAAGGCTGCATCCTTCTCTCGCAAGGCGCGTTGCCATCCCAACTGCGCCGTTTGTTCTCGTTGCTGTGCCTGTTCAGACTCTAGTCGAATAGTACGTTGCTCCCGAGAAACCTCGCCCTTGAGGGCGGGGGAGGAAAGGGGACGGTTTTCGCCATCCCGATACCACTTAGTGATTACGTTGATCTTCAACATATTGCTTAATCACATCT
>CAUYTY010000030.1 GCA_963575655.1 Gammaproteobacteria bacterium
GGGGACGATTGGATGCGATCCCGAATTTTGAATAGGTGGCAACTTGGGTTAATTAGTGACAAGGAAGGTACCTAGCTTGCTAATGTGGTTCGCTGGTTTCCTCTTCGCGTTGTGGCAGCCGCCAACTCACTACAATTGCGACGATAATCACCAACACCCCAAGAACTTCGATCGAGACTACCGGAGATGCCTTTTGAGCTGCGGCTAGCCCATAGAGTCCGGTTGCAGTGGCCATTGCCAGGCTCTCAAAGAATTGCTGAACTGCAATAGTATTCCCGCTACCAACCGATTGATGCCCAATCTCTTGCAGGGCTGCGTTGATTGGCACTACAAATAGTCCGCCCGCTAACCCAGCCAGCAGTAGTACCCCTCGTGCCCCCCAAACGCTATCAACCGCTCCCAGCAAGAGAATGGCAACCCCCATGACATAGGCAGCAAAACGTGCGCGCCGAAGCTGTTCGAGGGGAATGATGCGTGGCACCATCACCGCGCCCAGGGCAATGCCTATGGCAATATAGAGCGTCAACTCGGCGATACCCTCGCTATCGTGGATGGACAATACTACTGGCGCCCAAGCTACCAACATCACCCGCAGGGCCGAGGCGGCCGCCCAAAATAGGGCCACGCCCAGAACGCAAAAACGCGCACGAGTGGTGTAAAGCAACCCTTTAATCAATCGGACAAAGTGTGGAAGAGTACGCTCCTGCCCTTGTTCACGGGAATGGGGCGGAATGCGCGTGATGAAGGTTGCGGTAACCGCCGAGAGCAGGAATAGAACCTCGACCATCGCCAACGCGAGTGATACCGAGTGGTCGGCAACCGCCCCTCCGGCAAGGCTACCGGTGAGAATGGCCAAAATGGTGGTACCCTCGATCCAACCATTGGCGGTAACGAGTGCGTGGTGAGGGACCAATTCCGGCAAAATGCCGTACTTGGCGGGACTGTACATCGCGGCCCCTACCCCGACGATGGCGTAAGAAAGCAGTGGGTCAACCCCCAAGAACATGAGCCCGGCCCCGAGGGCCTTAACGGCGTTGGCACTGACTAAGACCACCGCCTTGGGTCGACCATCTGCGAAAGGTCCCACCCAGGGGGCGAGAACCACGAAGGCAACCAGAAAGACTCCTTGCAAGGCAGGAATATACCAAGGCGGGCTGGTGCCGGTATGCATCACCATCGCTATTGCGGTAAAGAGGATAGCGTTATCGGCAAAGGCAGTGAGAAACTGCGCGAGCAAGAGGGTGTAGACGTTGCGGTTCAAGGGTGGGCTCCAATCCGGATGCCGTGGCACTCTACCAGAGATCGGACTTGCACATGGTTGTAGCACCCTCGATCGAGTGCGATCTTTGACCTAATAAGGGCATTGTTAGTGATGGCTAGCGTGCTCTAACCTCCGAATTGATCTACTCAAAAGGACCATCTACTGTGCATCGCTTCTCCATGGGACATGCAGTTGCCGAGCGTAGTGCAGCCGTCGTCGCGGTTTGCCGCCGGATTGAGCCTCTTCCCGCCGGTGCCAATCTGGGCTTCGTCTATGCCACCGACCACTATGCAGACGACCTCGACCTCTTAGTTACGGAGCTACGTGGGCGTACCGGAATCCAACACTGGGTAGGAACTACCGGTGTCAGTATCAGCGCTGGCGATGAAGAATACTTCGATACTCCTGCCCTTGCAGTTCTCGTCGGGGCCTTTCCCGCAGATGCCTTTCGAGTCTTTGCAACCAGTGCCCAGAGTCTTGGTCCGGTGGCCCGAACCCATGGAAGCTGGTACCGTCGCAGGGAACGCCATTTAGCAGTCGTTCATGGTGACCCCAATAACCCTCATACCCCAAATCTACTGCGCGCCTTGGCCGGTGAACTTCCAGGCGGGTTTCTGGTGGGGGGAATCATTTCCTCACGCGGGTCTCATGTTCACATTGCCAATAGTTTGACCCAAGGCGCCTTGTCGGGTGTGATCTTTAATGATCTGGCACCGGCCTATACCGCTCTCACCCAAGGTTGTGCCCCAATTGGCCCTGTGCGTCGCATTACTGATTGCGAACGCAATGTTATACGCACCCTCGATAATCATCAGGCCCTGGAAGTTCTACGCGAGGATATTGGTGAGCTTTTGGCGCGGAATCTCAGCCGCGTCACGGGTTATATCTTCGCCGGATTGCTCATCCCTGGGACCGATACTGGCGATTATACCGTGCGCAATCTACTTTCCATCGATCGTCGCCATGGAGCGATTGCCATCGGGGAATGGTTACACCAGGGACAATCCATTCTCTTCTGTCGCCGTGATGCCAATAGTGCGCGCGATAACATGGAAAAAATGCTGGTCAACCTGCTACGTCGCCTTCCTCGCCCCCCTCAAGCAGCTCTCTATTTCTCGTGCCTCGGTCGTGGGCGGCAGATGTTCGGTGCGCCCGGTATCGAACAACGAATTATTCGGAACCACCTCGGAGATATTCCACTAATTGGCTTCTACGCCAATGGGGAGATTTCACACAATGATATTTATGGTTACGCTGGAGTCCTCACTATTTTTCTCTAAAGGCCAGGATGGGCTGCCCTTGGTTTAGGTTCATAATTAGAGAGCGAACAGTGGGAGGACGATCAGAAAATGGCCAAGGCAAGCCACCGGCTATGAGTTGTGCCCCTTCCCGTCGGGAAGGAGTGAGTAGTCTATCGCCCATTTGAGGAATTTACCGATGAAGGTTTGTCCCTGTGGTTCGCTGCGCGATTTCGAAGATTGCTGTGGTCCGCTCATCGCGGGGACGCCTGCCCCCAGCCCCGAAGCATTAATGCGTTCAAGGTATAGCGCCTTTTCGTTAGGAAAAATTGACTATCTGGATCGTACCCATGCGCCAGAAATCCGTGATGATTTCAACCGAGCAGAGGCGGCACGCGCTGCCGCTGAGATAGAATGGCTCGGGCTGGAGATATTCAATGCTAGCGAAGATGGTGATGTGGGTAGCGTAGAATTTACTATCCGTTTCCGCCGCAATGGTAGAGAAATGGCACAGCACGAGATATCGACCTTTCGTCGTGTGGAGGGACACTGGTTCTATGAAGATGGAGAGGTCGGCGGCCCCAATCCTCCACCGCGCCACGTCGTCAAGGTTGGGCGCAACACCCCTTGTCCCTGCGGTTCAGGCAAAAAATATAAGAAATGCTGTGGTGGATGAGGAGACGAATTCAGGATGGATCGACGTTTCAACTGTACGGCGTGCGGCAAATGTTGTTTCGGTTGGTTACCGCTTACGCTCAATGACGCCTTACGCCATGCGGTACGTTTCCCGCTGGCCCTGGTCTGGACACTAGCACCACAGGGGACGCGCGCCTTTGCACTTGGTACACAACTTGGGGCCACGATTAAGCTGCGCAATCGTAAGCAAGTAGCCGTGCTTATCGCTCCCACCTCCTATATTCCTCCCTCGTTTCCCTGCCCGGAATTGACTGACATTGGCTTGTGTGGCATCCAAGAAAACAAACCTTTGCGTTGCAAAACTATGCCATTCTATCCCTATCGTGAGGAACAAGACCAAGCCGAATTATTGATCCCTCGTAAGGGATGGACCTGCGATACCTCAGCGGCTGCCCCGGTGGTTTATCACAACAAAAGTATCGTCGCGCCCGCAGATTTCTACCACGAACGCCAGGAGTTGCTCGATCAGGCGTCTATCATACGGAGCTACGCCGACTATGTACTGAAATACATGCCTTGGATCATCGATAATATTGGTGCAGTAGCGCAACGGCCCGGTGGTAACATAATTACCAGCCTCTCCTCCTTTCTAACCGCGATCCGAAAATGGGACGTAACCGATCTGGCGACACAACAATTGCCCATACTTAACAAGTACGCGACCCAGACCGCGCATCTTTCCGAATTGGCCGAGTATCACAACAACTATACTGGCTGGGCAAAGGAAATGGAATATTTGGCAAAAGGAAAGGACTAGCAACGCTGGAGCGTCGCAATCTACGTTTCCACGCTAAAGCGTCACTGCCATTAAGTTAAGGGAGTCTTTCCTAAAACAAATAGTTACATCATTCCCACGCTCCGCATGGGAATGATGTAACAGAATTGGTAACTGTTTGTTATAAAACAGAAGTCCTTAACTTAATGGCAGTGACGCTTTAGCGTGGGAAAGAGAAACGGAATGATATTCACCCAGAGGCATTAAAGAAAATAACGTAGTCTCCGAGATTCATCGTGATAATCTCGAAGAATGGGTAATAAATATCGGAGGCCCCACGTAACCCAGGTCCACCAACCGCCAGCGGCTATCCGTTCTGACACCACCGCAATAGAACGTTTTCTTGCTGAACAGGTGCGAAGACAGTAGTGTTTGAATACTTAACTCAAGTTGCTACCTAGCGCGCTTTTCTCCCCTCTCCCTTGGGGAGAGGAGCTTTTTCTTTTCTCACCGTATAGTGCGACAACTTGAGTTACTTATCATACCTAAACTCCGGCACTTTACTAAAACCAACGGCCCTCACCTTTTTCCCGCGATAAGCGAGCTTTTCTTTCTGGATGTGGAAGAGAAGGGTAAACGCAACAATACGAGAAACACCGGCACACCCAAAAGGGCAGTAATCACCCCGACTGGCAACTCTCGCGGTGCAACAATGGTCCGCGCCATGGTATCGGCAACCAGCAATAAAGTCCCCCCCAGCAAGCTAGCAGTAGGCAACAGCAACCGATGATCGGTCCCCACGATAAGCCGCATTAGGTGCGGCACAATCAAACCGACAAAACCAACACAACCGGCCTCGGTCACCGCCACCGCAGTGAGAACGCTAGAGAGTAGATAAACGGCCAGACGTACCCCCTCCACCGCTACCCCCAAAGCTGCTGCGCTAAGTTCCCCACGAACCAGGATATTCAGGCGTGGGGCCAGAACGAGCGCCATAATTAGCCCCAGGATGAGGGTGATCAAGGCAGTACCAGGGGTCTGGGCCTGGCCCAGGTCACCCATGAGCCAGAACAACATCCCCCGCAATCCTGCATCAGGACTAACCGCCAGTAACAGCCCCACCATGGCCCCCCAACCTGCCGCTACCACGACCCCCGTCAGCAATAACCGAGATGGATTCCAGGCCCCTGGACCACGACTCAGACCAAAGACCAGGGCGATTGAGACCAACGCCCCCAGACAGGCAGCCCCCCGTAACCACCCTCCCCCCAAGCCCAACGCCAAAACCGACAACGCCCCCACCGCCGCACCACCAGAAACGCCAAGTAAGTACGGTTCAGCCAAAGGATTGCGCAAGAACACCTGGAGCAGCGCCCCTGCTAGAGTCAACAGCCCCCCCGTCGCAAAGGCCGAGATCGCCCGCGGCAGGCGTAGACGTAACACCACCTCGGCAGCTAACCCCCCGTCACTATTCCCCATCAGTACCTGCCACACCACCCCTGGAGCAATGGTCACACTCCCCGTCCCCAGGGCCAAAAACAGGGCCAATAACGCCACAAGGATCAATAAAACCAGAGTGATAACGAGATATGTACGTCGCTGCCGACACCAGCGCACCGTATCGGGTATGATTCCGTCATCCAACACTGTCGAGGCATGATTCAATGGAATACGGTCCCCGTGAAATAGTGACACCCTATCGCCCAATCCCGCTAATTGTCCCAGAGGGCATGAAACCCAACGAGTTTTTCAATAGCGCGGAAAACCTTAACGATCTTGTACACAATAATGGGTTACTGGTCAATCCAGAGAATCTATTGCTCTATCGTAAGGCATTGGGTCACAGCAACGAATTTGATACCTCGATCATCTACAACACCTCCCAGACTATCCTTGACCCCTTGGGCCGGCCGGTGCGCCGTACCCAGGTGCCTGATCAGGTCAGACGCGTCTGGAATCGCATGAATGCGATCCTGATCGAATACATGCTCGAGAAATACCCCGACCCAGAGACCGCCCTTGTCCTGGCCGGTGAGGCCAGCTTGGACGCCACCTGGCCACTCACCTCGCCCGGAGTGCCAAGCATTCGGATGCTGCACAACCACTTCATCGTCTTTCCCATGGATGAATTGCGCAAGTCGCCCCTTGCCGATCAGGCCAATCCCAACCTCACTGACGGTGGTCAACACAGCCTCTTCCAGGCCCATATGAGTACGGTCTATCGGGAATTTTTCAATACCGCCCTCAAGCTGGAGATTCTTACCCCGGTGGAGACTGCTTCCTCACGTATCCAATTGACTGGTTACCCCCAGGGCCTCCCCTGTTGGGAGATTCGTGGCGGCGTAGATGCCCTGGAGGATGTTCGCTTCTGGAGGGAATATGACGCACTCTTGATGGGCTTCCTCGATTTTTATCGGACCTTCTTCTCTCAGGTCTCGACCCGTAATGCCCAACCACTCAAGGATGTCTATTTCCCGAATCAGGTGGAAAACATTCTTCTCTTTAATAACGACTTCCTCAAAACCGCGAAAAAGGTTCGCGATCGTTGTGTGGTCGATGCTCGCTACGCCAATGCCGTTCGCTGGCAACCCGCCTTCAAGCAACTCATCTATCGCAACGAATTGGGTAAACTAATTGTTACCATCAGTCCAAACTCAATCGGCAACGCCATCACTGAATTACTTGGGGTGGTAGTAAAACGAGTATCCGATGCAGCCGAATATGAGAAATCCGAGCAATCCCTGATCAGGAGACTATTAGAAGTAAGGTGTCGCCTCGTCGAGGCCGATCTAGGAGAAGCTATCGCCACTTCCCATTGGCCAGCACGATAATATCCGGGTACAACACATGAACAAAGGGCGTCTCCTGGTTGTAGAAGACGAACCGATTAGCTTGGAGCTATTAGTTGGAAAATTAATTGCGGAAGGCTATGAGGTGGATAGCGCTACAATCGGTGAGGACGCCTGGCGCCTGTTTTCGTCGGCCCCCGAGCGCTATCACGCGGTGTTACTCGATCGCATCCTACCAGACATGGATGCAATTGAGGTTTTACATCGGATCAAGGCGGATTCGAATCTGCATAACGTACCAGTCATCATGCAGACGGCAATGACCAGCACTGCCGATATCACCACCAGTCTACGCGCCGGCGCCTATTATTATGTAACCAAGCCATTTTCTGTCGATACCCTGCTGGCGGTGGTCGGTGCAGCAGTGGCAGATCGGCGGCGATTTCTCACCCTCCAACAGTCGGTACGACAGACGGAACGCGCCTTGTACTTTCTTAACAAGGCAGAGTTCACATTTCGCCTCCCCCAGGAAGCGAGCATAATTGCAGCACTCGTCGCCCATGCCGCCCCCAACCCAGCGCAAGTAGTGGTGGGACTTACCGAATTAATGCTCAACGCCATAGAACATGGCAACCTTGCCATTAGCTATCAAGAGAAATCTGAATTACTCAAAAAGGCACAACTCAGCGAAGAAATCAGACGGCGCCTCAATCTACCCGCCTACGCAAAAAAACAAGCGTTTCTCCATCTTCAACGTACCTCTACCGAGGTATGCTTCATAATTCTCGATCAGGGCAATGGATTCAACTGGAATAATTATCTTGAGATCAGCCCAGAACGCGCCTTCGATACCCATGGACGCGGTATCGCCATGTCCAAGAGATTAAGTTTCGACCGACTTGAATATCGGGGTTGCGGTAACGAGGTACTGGCGGCGGTTACTATCTCTAACCCTAACCATTCACTCCCCTGACCCCACCTCCTCCCCTACCTTAATAAGAGAGGGAGCCGGGGATGAGGCGACCTGGCGTTAGGTCGTCACGCCGACAGGGATTGCCGAAAGAACGACTCAGTAGTTTTTAAGTTAGTTAACCCAAGTTGCCACCTTATATCTTGTCGTCGTGGTGGTTAGCTACCATCACA
>CAUYTY010000031.1 GCA_963575655.1 Gammaproteobacteria bacterium
TGAAGCATGGACGCATTCACATAGTTATGGTGTTGTTTTCGAGCAAAGGCAAAAAAAATTTTTCCCCCCCCCCCCCCCCCGACAGGAACACACTTATTTGGTACCGTGAGATCGATCTAAAAATACATAGGAATCCCAACAGATAACCTACATAAAAAATTGAAGATATTCAGGAACCGGGAGCAGCATAGTATCGTCACCATGACAACCTACAGTTCCTTATTGTTCAGCCCGTAAATCTCGCCCCCCCGATCGAAATCCTGGCAACACAGAAGCCTAAGAAAAGAGCAAGAAAGTATCTTAAGAAAATGTGGCGCTATTTTCTATGGGTTACTGATATTTATTTTCCAGTTCGCCTCACGGCGCGATGTTAATCGTGAAATGAGTCGCTCACAATTCGAAACGAACCTCAACCGGCTATACATTACCTCGCGCCTGCAAATACTGCAGTCCCTTCAAGACGGTTAGAAATTTTAAATCTTCGATCCAGGGTGTTGCCCTGAACTGATATGCCGATACGCCGTTGGCGTGTCTGAAAAATTATGACACTTTCCCTACGAAACTTTACGCTGGTGGCCCTTCTTCTGTTATTTTGCGCTATTTCTGCACTCCTTCCCCCTAATCGCAACCAGATCAGATTGTATCAATGCGTATATCGCCCATACTACAATGGCCGGCCCGTACCCCCCGAGCACTCATGTTTCAACGCTGATCGGATTCAAAACTCCTTTTGAGGTGTTCAATAGTGAATTACAACCGGACGATTTGTCCATTGTATTTCAAGGTTGAATCCGCCTCAGGCACCACACCGACGGAAGCCAACCTATGCCATCTATGCCCATTACGCTCCGTATCGCTACCCGTAAAAGCCCTCTTGCTCTATGGCAAACGGAGCATGTTCGTGCCGCTCTAGTGACCCACCACCCCAATCTTACGGTAGAATTAGTGGCCATGATCACCCAAGGTGATCGCATCCTGGATACACCGCTCGCCAAGGTAGGGGGAAAAGGGTTGTTTGTGAAGGAACTAGAGCAGGGATTGCAGGAAGGGAGGGCCGACATCGCCGTACATTCCATGAAGGATGTCCCTGTAGAACTCCCCAAGGGGCTGGAGATCGCGGTCATCATGGCCCGCGAAGACCCTAGGGATGCCTTCGTCTCTAACCACTATCCAAGTCTGGAGGCACTGCCTCTGGGCGCACGGGTAGGCACTTCCAGCCTGCGCCGCCAAAGTCAGCTTCGTGCCCATCGACCAGACCTGCAGGTACTGGACCTGCGTGGGAACGTCAATACCCGTCTCAAGCGTCTCGACGCGAACGAGTTCGACGCCATCCTCCTTGCCTGTGCCGGGTTGCTACGTTTGGATTTTGGTAAACGCATCACCCACGCCCTAGACCTCGAAGAAAGTCTACCCGCCATTGGCCAGGGCGCCATCGGCATTGAATGTCGTAGTGACGATCCGGTGGTGCGTCGCCTCATCGCCCCTCTTCATGACCACGATACGGCCATACGAATAGCTGCCGAGCGCGCCCTAAACGCTCGCCTCCACGGCGGCTGTCAGGTGCCTATTGCCGCCCACGCCGAACTTCTCGGCTCTCATCTACGTCTCCGCGCCCTGGTAGGCAGCCCCGATGGAACCCGTCTCGTGCGTGGCGAAACCACCGGGACTGCTGAAGAAGCTGCCTCTCTGGGTGAACAATTGGCCGAAAATCTGCTTTCTCGTGGGGCCGGTGTAATTCTCGCGGAAGTCTATAAGGGCGCAGTGTGAAATTACCCCTGGCAGGCCTCGGGGTACTGGTTACCCGCCCCGCCCACCAATCTGCGAGGTTGTGCGATCTCTTGGCGAAACAGGGGGCGCTCCCCCTCTCTTTTCCCGTCCTGGAGATCACTGGCCCCGAAGACCCTACGGCCCTGCGCATCGTACTTACTCATCTGAGAGAATTCGACCTCGCGATCTTTGTCAGCCCCAATGCGGTGAATTACGCCAAGGATTGGATCGAAGCGGCGGGCGGTCTACCCCCAGAATTGGCGATTGCCGCAGTGGGACAGGGTAGCGCGCACGAACTAACGCGATTAGGATGGCCGATCAATATTGTGCCCAAGGGACGTTTTGACTCAGAGGGGTTACTTGCCGAACCACGCCTAGCTGATGTAAAGGGACAACGAGTGGTCATCTTCCGCGGTGTGGGAGGTCGGGAGCTACTCGCGGAGGAACTAACGCGACGTGGGGCAACGGTGGTGTATGCCGAGGTCTATCGTCGCATCAAACCTGCCATTGACCCCACGGAGTTGCTACACCATCTCGCGTGGAACAAGGTCCATGTCGCGGTGGTTACCAGCATGGAAGGATTGCACAACCTCTACGATTTAATGGGTTCTGCGGGACGAGATTGGCTGTGCAACGTGCGGCTGGTAGTGTTCAGCAGCCGTACCGCTGAACTAGCCCGAGAATTGGGACTTCGCGGAACTATTTTGGTGGCGAAACAGTCTTCAGATGCCGCAGTAGTGGAGACTTTGATCCAAACCTCTTAGTAATATGCTGGATTATGTTGCCGAATCTAGGCGCAACGTGGGGGACAGTGATGGCGGTACCTGAAATTCCTATCTCCAAGCCGATCCACTATCAGGAGGAACCCGGCGAGTCGTACATGAACGACCGGCAACGCGCCTACTTCAGGGGCCTACTCTTGGCGTGGAAACAACAACTTATGGAAGAGGTCGACCGTACCGTAGCCCACATGCAGGACGATGCTACTCACTATCCAGACCCCAACGACCGCGCTACCCAAGAATCAGATTTCACCATCGAGCTGCGCGCACGCGATCGCGAGCGCAAGTTATTACGAAAGATCGACGAGGCACTACGAGAAATTGAGACAGGAGACTACGGCTACTGTGAGACCTGCGGTGCGGAGATCGGGCTACTAAGGTTGGAAGCCCGACTCACCGCCACCCTCTGCATCGAGTGCAAAACCCTACAAGAACGCCGCGAGCGAACCTAGAAGGTTGAACCACGATGCGGAGGTTACGGTGGTAGAAGAATCAAAACTCTATCTCACCTTGTTGACGTTCCAGGCGTTCGTGACGCTCCTGGGCCTCGACGCTCAAGGTTGCGATGGGACGTACCTCCAAACGCCGCAATCCAATATCTTCCCCAGTCTCCTCACAATAACCATAGCTTCCATCTTCGATACGTCGTAAAGCGGCATCAATTTTGGGGAATAACTTACGGTAACGGTTACGGGTACGCAGTTCGAGATTGGCGTCCGCCTCCACCGAGGCCCGGTCCACCAGGTCCGCCTCTTGCCAGTTCTCCTCACGCAGGTACTCCAACGTCTCACGTGATTCCAGTAGTAGCTCATCCCTCCAAGACAATAATTTACGACGAAAGTATTCCAACTGGCGCGGATTCATGTACTCCTCGTCCTCTGAGGGGTGATAACCTTGAGGGAGATCGACAGCCATGGGTCTGCTCCTGATTCGTTATTTATCCCCGCCACGTCGGATGGAGGGGCAGGTGGGGAGGGTGAATAAACACCCACCTTTGATGAGTCCCTGGAGCACTGTCTGCCCCAGGTGTCTAAACGCTGGAGATCCACTCGGAACGGGGGTAAAACGTGACATGCGAGGATGGCGCGTTTCCAGTATTTCACCCGTGTCCCGAGATGAGCGAACGCTAACCTTCCCCCGATTGCTGGGCGTGCGGAGTATAGGGAGCCACCCCGACCCCTTCAAGCGCCTCACCCCCAGATACGCTAACTACCCCCAACTTTTCCTGTAGATAGAAACACCACTGCTGTGAATGACCTCTCTACCCCAGAATCTACCTTCCTCACCGCCTTTCGCGGTCGCTTTGTTGGTGTACTGCGATGGGAGCAACTCGACACCCTGTGGGCCGCACTCCTAACCCGAGCGGATCTTGGTTGGTACGTCTACCACGTGGGTGACTCCCCCCCCACAGCTCCCCTCGGGGCCGAACAGTTGCGACGTGTGGTCGAAGGGCTCAATACCCTGCTGCACCACGACCACGACCACGACTATTGCGGCATTGTCTATACCGATAGTCTTACCGAGCCGAATTTCGTCAAGGTCTTCGACCCTAATCACCTGGGTAGTTCATGTGGATCCTGCGGAACAACGATTCTGCCCGGCTGGACTCTCTCGCTTCTGCCGCCAACCGACCTCCCAGCCGCCCTCCCCCCGCCCAACAACCGTCGACGCTGGTGGCAACGATTGTTCACCTAGCGACCCAAACGACCGTTCCCGTTCCATCAACCCCATTTTTTGACTGCGATCAAATAAAAAAATGAGGTCTGCTGATGAAACGAGATCAAAGTGATCATTTCCGGGTACGCACAAAGATAAAATGCCCAAGAATTCTCCACGCCTCCTTCCAAGAACAGTCCCATGATCCACATTACCGAACCAGCTTCAGAACAGATCCGTCAGGCAGCCCGCACTGGCGGTATGGAAAATCTCGCATTGCGTCTTGCCGTGCGCCAATTGCCGGATGGTACTCTTGACTATGGTATGGGCTTTGATGATCCAAAACCTGACGATGCCCACATCGAGGTCAGTGGCCTCACCATCATCATCGCCCCGCAGCATCAAGCGCTCCTCCAAGACCTTGTCCTCGACTACGTGGAACTCTCCCCTGGCGATTTCCGTTTCATCTTTCAAAATCCCAACGACCCCCAGCATGGTGTTCCAACCCAACCTTGAAGGGGAACGCATGGCGCTACTGGAGGTGTGTCACCTCTCTTGCGAACGCGGTGACCGGCAGCTCTTTACCAACCTCGATTTTTCGCTCAATTCTGGTGCCATGGTCCAGGTCGAAGGGCGCAACGGCGCTGGTAAGACCAGTTTGTTGCGCATCCTCTGTGGTCTGGCCCAACCCAGTACCGGGACAGTGCAGTGGCGCGGGCGAGATATTCGCCGTTGGCGTTCCGAATTCCTTTCCGAGGTGTTGTACCTTGGCCATCACCATGGTGTGAAGGGATCTCTCACCCCTGAAGAGAATTTGAAGGTGGCGCGAGGATTGGGCGTGGCCCACCCAACGATTGGGATCAACGAGGCGTTACGTCAGGTCGGACTCGGCCATTTCTACGATCACCCCTGCCAGGGTCTGTCCGCTGGTCAGCGTCGTCGCGTAGCCTTGGCGCGGTTGCTCACCATCCAAGCAACCCTCTGGATACTGGATGAACCTTTTACCTCCCTGGACCGAGCGGGAGTACAGATGGTTGAAGCGATGTTGCACTCCCACCTAGCAGCAGGTGGGGCGGCGGTGATTACCACCCATCATCCGGTACGGATGGATGGTTATCCGGTCCAGGGGGTGAATCTTGACCATTGATGTCGTACAAACGCCCCCGCAAGACACCCCCACTGCCCCACCTATCCAGCTCCCGGATCTGGGGCGCGCCTTTCGTACCGTGCTGATGCGCGACCTAACCCTCGCCCTGCGGCGGCGCGGCGAGTTGGCCAACCCGCTGGTCTTCTTCGTCATTGTAGTGACGTTGTTTCCCCTGGGGCTGGGACCGGAGGTCAATCTGCTGGCCCGTGCCGCTCCCGGTATTCTTTGGGTGGCGGCATTACTCGCCGCACTGTTATCGCTGGAGGCAATGTTCCACCCCGACTACCAAGACGGTTCCCTGGAACAATTTCTACTCACCCCACACCCGGTTGCGGCGCTAGTCATTGCCAAGGTGCTGGCCCATTGGTTGACCACTGGATTACCCCTATTGCTGCTCGCCCCCCTCCTCGGCGTGTTGTTACACCTGCCGGAGACAGCAATGGGGATACTGGTGCTGGCACTTGCCCTGGGGACACCGACACTATCGTTCATCGGCGCCATTGGGGTGGCCCTTACGGTAGGATTACGACGTGGCGGGGTATTGCTGTCGCTGTTGGTTCTGCCCCTCTATATCCCGGTTCTTATTTTCGGGGCTGGGGCAGTGGACAGTGCAGCAGGAGGATTACCAGTGGCAGCACATCTCTACCTTTTGGGAGCTCTGTTGACCCTGGCAATAAGCCTTTCACCCTGGGCAATCGCTGCCGCACTACGAATCAGTTTGGAATAACAACCAAAAGTAAAAATAAGAATCAAAGGCAGAGACATCAAAGGATTTTCTTTAAAATTAAAAGAAAATCCTTTGATGTCTCTGCCTTTGACCTTAGATATTTTTAACCATCTTGGGCAAAACATACTATGTCATGGTCTGACTTCCGGTACTGGTTTCACAAACTGGCATCACCTCCCTATTTTTACGCAGCCATAGAGCGCTGGATACCTTGGTTGAGTGCAGCTACGGCCATTTTTCTGATCGTTGGACTCTATTGGAGCCTATTTGTAGCGCCACCTGACTATCAACAGGGAGAAAGTGTTCGCATCATGTATATCCACGTCCCGGCCGCGTGGATGTCAATGTTTATTTACATGGTGATGGTGGGAGCAGCAGCAACCGGCATGATCTGGAAGATTAAAATTGCCGAGATAATAGCGGTTAGTTCGGCGCCGCTAGGAGCGTGGTTTACCTTTCTGGCTCTAGCCACGGGGTCGCTGTGGGGTAAACCAATGTGGGGGACGTGGTGGGTGTGGGATGCGCGCCTCACCTCAGAACTTATTCTGCTCTTTTTGTACCTGGGCTTCATTGCTTTACAGGCGGCTATCCCAGACCGACAAACAGCGGCCCGAGCGGGAGCAGTATTGGCCTTGGTGGGAGTGGTAAATATTCCCATTATTCATTTCTCGGTAGAGTGGTGGAACACCCTCCATCAACCCTCTTCAATTATCCGGTTAGGAAAACCTACCATTCATCCTCAAATGCTTTGGCCATTACTCATTATGGCGTTGGCCTTTAAGCTTTACTACGCAACCACCGTTCTTCTCCGTACCCGTTGCGAACTTCTGGAGCGGGAACGCAATAGCGCCTGGGTACGGGAAATGGTTGTGGAGGTCTCTAATAAATTCCCTACACACGAAAATGTGGGTTGAGTAGGTAGCTATGTTTCGCGTTAGCCATTCCACACCTTGACAAATGTCGCATCCGAAAGGAACACTTGGTAACCTTTAATTGATTTACGCCTTGGAGAAACCTGCATGAAAATAAACCCGCTTAATTACTTGCCAATCCTATCCCTCACTGCAGTCATGCTATTAACAATGACTGGTTGCGCCAATGAGGGTTTGGGTAGTGACGATTACTCCCGTAATCAAGCACGTAGCGAACACCATGTACGCGTTGGAACTGTGGAATCAATCCGCAAGGTCAAGATTGAAGGCACACGTACCGGGGTCGGCGTAGTTGCCGGTGCTGGATTGGGCGGTCTGCTTGGCAGTGAAATTGGTGAGGGAAAAGGTAACATCGCCGCCACCATCGGTGGTGCTGTTCTAGGTGGCATTGCTGGGCAAGCCACAGAACAGGCTCTTACCAAACAAGATGGTCTTGAGATTACTGTTGTATTGGAGAGCGGAAAAACGATCTCGGTCGTTCAGGCTCAAACGGAAGATGAAAGATTCCGGGTCGGCGACCGTGTTAAGATATTGTCGGGGCACGGTACAACCCGCGTTACTCATTAGAAATTCTTTCGCAATATCGTCATATGGTTTACTCCCTCCCCGTTTACGGGGAGGGCTGGAGAGGGGGCAAGTAGGTAGCAACTTGGGTTAGTTAAGGAATTATCCTTTGCCCTATAAAATCAAGAGAGAGTCGGTTCCCAATAGACACTGGTTTTCAGCGGAGGCATCGTCAATCACCCCGGGCTAAAGCCCGGGGCTTGTGAAAGCAAGCCCGAGAT
>CAUYTY010000032.1 GCA_963575655.1 Gammaproteobacteria bacterium
GGGGGGGGGGGCAAGTAGGTGGCAACTTGGGTTAATCTAAGTGGCCAGCTATTGTCATTCCGACAGGGAACGTTGGAAATGACGGATCAGTAGCTTTCTCGCTAACCACTTGGATTAGATAGCTCTGATTCTCATCGTCCTCTATTTCTATCTGTAGCCTATCTCGATGTTTCCACAAATTTCTACGCTTGGTCTGACCCTCGTCACCGCCTTATTTTCCGGTTGTTCCAGTGTTATGGGCGGTAACCCGTGGGGAACATGGGTTCTGTATCAATCCGAATTATGCTTGGCCCCAGGTATTGAAACTGGTGTCACCTGGATTAGTGATACAACGGCGCTTGCCTCCTTCTACGCAAAACCTGGTCAATCACGTCTTGCACCTCCGCAGCACCCCATGCTGGATTTCTCACGACAGGTGGCCGTAGTAATACGCATGGGTGCCAAACCAACGACGGGTTATCGCATAACGCTATTAGACACGGAATGGAAAGACGAGACTCTATGGGTACGGGTAGAACAGGAATCACCGCTTCCTGGGGCTTGGGTCCAAAAAAGAACCACCGCACCTTGTCTGGTGTTAGGTCTGCCGCGAGTTCCCCTAATCGCGGTAGAAGACAACACTGGACAGAAATTGGGATTTATTACGCCATAACAATCATCTGACCCAAGTTGCTTACCCATCCATCGAGTCTCCTGCCAAGAATAACGCATCAGGATTCAAGGGCACACTGGAAATTCTCTGGTCTGTCTGTCAGCCACCGAGTAAAATTCGGATGGTTCGAGGGGCATTGCCCGCAAATCCCCACATATTTTCCTGGAGAAAGACAAGGGCGATCAAGTCATCTTATTTAGTTGCAGGCCTTTGCAACCTAAGAAATCATTGCATCGTTCAATAGGTTACGTATAGTTATTTAGGAGCATATCTATTCGTGTGATCGCAATTTTTATTTCTCTTTTGGGTTGCATTTATGCTCAGAATGCCATCCATAGGGTGTCAGTTGCACCAATGGCCGTGCGAAACCGTTAGTCTGTTGATCTTCGTAACCGATCACTTCCTCTCCCAACGGGAGAAGGTAAGTGATTACTTAACCCAAGTTGCTACCTATGCGGTGAGAAACGAAAAAGCCCCCCTCCCTCCGGGAGAGGGGGAGAAAAGCGCGCTAGGTGGCAACTTGGGTTACTTAATCTCCTCCACACCCTGAATGGGTCGCACCGTGCTCCAGGATTTACAGCTTGGGCACTGCCAGTGCAGAGATTTACCGGTGAATCCACAATGACGGCAACAGTAGAGGGGCCAGTCAGCGAATAACTGACCGACAAGATCGTTAATTACCGCAAAGTGCGCACCGACCATACCTTGATAGTGAGTTATATCAAGTGTGAGTAGTCGTTTGGTACCGCGTACCGAGGGATGTTGGCGTAACGCTGTGGTAAGAAACTCGATGGCAGGAAGGTCACCGGAACGGGTCCTAATCAATTCGGCATTGACGATGATTAACGAGGTATTGTGGTAGCGCCCTAGCAATCCTTGGAGATAATCATCCAATTCCTTGTGCATTCCCAGCGCATGGTACCCAGCACTAAGTGGCCCAATAATCTCTCCGATAAAATCTGGGTCCTGGTGTTCCACTCGATGTAAGGCGGCGATAGCAGTCTGATAATCACCAATGCGGGCTGCTATTTGATTTTCTAAGAGGCTCGCCCGAACACAATTGGGATCGGTATCCAAGGCACGTCCTAGCAACATCCGTGCACGGGGATAATCCTCCTTATCAGCGTCAATCTCTGCTAGCTCGCAGAAATAGTGGGCAATCCCTGGTTGTACCGAACGGCCGGTGGAAGTCCCCAAACGTTGCAAGATGGCAATGGCCTTTTCCCAATCCTTTTCCTGCTGATAGATATCCACTAGATAGTGCAATGCCGGGACGCGATGGGCATCCATATCGATAAGCTCTAGAAACAAACTCTCCGCCCGGTCGAAAAGGCCGGCCCGCATATAGTCCTGCCCCAGCTCCAAGAGGGCCTGGGTACGTTGTTCGCGGTTGAGATCAGGACGGGCAAAGATGTCTTGGTGTAAGCGAATGGCGCGGGATACCTCGCCCCGGCGCCGGAATAGATTACCTAGGGCGAGCTGAATCTCGACGGTCTCCCCATCAATTTGTACTATCTGAGTAAAGACCTCAATTGCCTTATCGGGTTCTTCGTTGAGGAGATAATTCAACCCTTGGAAATAACCCGACGACCACCCGCGCCGAGTATGGACGCTACGTTTGTTGAAGTGACGCCGAGCAGCCATCCATCCTGAGGCGGCGGCAACCGGCAACAGCAGTAGTTCCCACATCCCAAAGGTATTGATCGATTGGAATTATCTTTTAGTCGGTGTCGGCATCGGTGTCGGATGCGTCGAAACGAGCAGGGACAATGACGGAATCGTCAGAACGGACTCGTTCCCGAAGGAGCTTACCTGCCTTGAAGTGAGGCACGTACTTTCCGCCGAGGGGAACAGCAGTACCTGTCTTTGGATTACGGCCAATACGTGGTGGACGATAATGCAACGAGAAACTACCAAAACCACGAATTTCTACTCGATCTCCCATTGCCAGCGCCTGTGCGATGTGATCAATAAGTGTTTTCACTGCCAATTCGACATCTTTATAGGCAAGATGGCTCTGCTTGCGCGCGATAATATCGATAAGATCGGATTTGGTCATCATTAATTACCAGTCTCGTTTGTTTCGATCCGCGCCCGGTATGGGGCGAACGCCCGCTTCGATTTGCAAGCTACCAACAGAACCGAATTCATTGATGTATCCGGTGTGCTGCCTGCCCACAACCATCGACAGCAGATATTACAACGTCTTAACTATTTCAGGCGCATGGAAACTTAGATTTTCCGTCTGGTTGATCCCGGTGCCCAGGGAGGGCACCGGTTTCGTACGGGTCCTTAATTAGTCGCTACGTTCCATCTGTTCTTTGATCAAGTCACCCAGGGTTGTGGCAGACGAGAGACCAGAGCGGCTGTAGTCCTGGATCGCCTCGGCCTCTTCTTGGGAGTCCTTAGCCTTGACGGACAGGGTAATAGAACGGTTCTTGCGGTCTACCCCAATGAACTTGGCCTCGATCTGATCGCCCACGCGCAGGTGGGTACGGGCATCGTCGACGCGCTCACGGGCAACCTCGGAGGCACGCAGATTACCTTCCACCCCCGGCTCCAGTTCCACTATCGCACCACGGGCATCAACCTCCTTGACTACCCCCTTAACGACACTGCCCTTGGGGTGGACTGCCACATAATTTGAGAAGGGGTCCTGAGCAAGCTGCTTGATCCCAAGCGAGATACGCTCGCGTTCGCCATCCACGGCAAGGACTACAGCATCCACTTGGTCACCCTTCTTGTAGTTGCGTACTGCTTCTTCTCCTGGAGTATTCCAAGCGATATCGGAGAGGTGGACCAATCCATCGATACCCCCATCCAGCCCGATAAAGATCCCAAAGTCGGTAATGGACTTGATGGTGCCGCTGACCCGATCACCCTTGTTGTGGGTTGAGGCGAATTCTTCCCAGGGGTTGGGTTGACACTGCTTCATGCCCAGCGAGATGCGGCGACGGTCCTCATCGATGTCCAGGACCATCACTTCAGCCTCATCGCCGATCTGAACCAGCTTGGAGGGGTGAATATTCTTGTTGGTCCAGTCCATCTCGGAGACGTGTACCAATCCCTCGACGCCTTCCTCAACTTCCACGAAGCAACCATAGTCAGCGATGTTGGTAACCTTACCAAACAGGCGTGCCCCCACCGGATAACGACGGGAAATGGCCTCCCACGGGTCTTCACCGAGTTGTTTGAGGCCCAATGAGACGCGGGTACGCTCGCGGTCGAATTTGAGGACCTTAACCTCTAATTCGTTGCCCACCGCCACCACCTCGGAGGGATGCTTGACGCGTTTCCACGCCATGTCGGTGATATGCAGCAGACCGTCGATCCCACCCAGATCCACGAAGGCACCATAGTCCGTGAGATTCTTGACCACACCACGCGCCACCATACCCTCGTGCAAGCTCTCCAGCAGTGCTTCGCGCTCGGCGCTGGTCTCGCTCTCCACCACGGCACGACGTGAGACCACCACGTTGTTGCGCTTACGGTCGAGTTTGATGACCTTGAATTCGAGGGTCTTACCTTCCAGGTAGCTGGGGTCGCGCACGGGGCGAACATCGACCAGCGAACCCGGCAAGAAGGCGCGAATGTCCTCGATATCAACGGTGAAACCACCCTTGACCTTGCCGGTGATGAGGCCGGAGACCGTCAAGGATTGCTCAAAGGCCTTCTCCAGACGCGTCCAGGACTGCGCTCGTTTGGCTTTCTCACGGGAGAGCTTGGTCTCGCCGAAGCCATCTTCCACCGCATCCAGGGCGACATCGATGATGTCGCCTACTGCCACCTCCAGTTCCCCGCTTTCGTTGCGGAACTGCTCGATGGGAATGATGCCCTCGGACTTCAGGCCCGCATTGACGATCACTACATCGTGGCGGACGTCTACTACGTAACCGCTGACGATGGCGCCTGGTCGCATTTGCTTGCCGATCAGGCTCTCTTCAAACATCTGTGCAAAACTTTCGCTCATAACGATGAAAAAACCTCAGACCTGCCCTTAGTAAGCTGGCCCGATTGGGAGCCGCGGGGAACGCGGGTTGGGTGGGTTCCGGTCTACCTGGCAGGCAGACCACCAAAAACTCCGAGGATTACAGGGTTATCCCGCAATCCCCCTCTGGAATGTAACTAACAATCCGACCATCTCATCCTCTGTTTCATGAGGGTGAGGGCCAATAAGGGGTAAATGATTACCTCAGGATAAAACTCACCTATAAATATTAACACTTCAGTTCTTTGCGGTTCAAGCGGTTATGACAACCGATTCGTAAATGTTCGGGCAACCCATCAGGCCCCCGTGGTGGTATACATGCACGGTGACAAAGGGGGTATAAACATGACTCATGCGTTTCAACAATCCTTCCTCACCCCACGCGATCAGACAATAGCAACCATTACCACACTCTCAACTAGGAAAATACGCACGGTTACGTACGACTTTGTGCTAGGGGATAATTAAGACGGAAGGACGCTCTTCCTAATGAGACGTACCAGAATATCGCCATCGCTAGTACATTGACGAATGACCAATCCCGTGGTTCCAAAAAGTCGGCTGGCCACAACGGGAATCTTGTAGCGATTGAGTTCGCTGATAGCTATTTCGGCATTACGTCGACCAATAGTGTAATAGTCTGGATTGCTACTATGCAGGACATTACAGCCACCAAATATCTTTGCTTGAAGATGTCGAAGGTTACTACCCATATTGATCATGCAATTGACCAACGCTGGGACCGCGACATCACCAAAACGACAGGAGTCTTCTTCATGGGTAGTTTTATGAGGTAGGATAAAGTGATTCATTCCACCAAAGTGTAATCTCTGATCCCACAAGCAAACCGCAACACACGACCCGAGTACAGTCCGAATATAATGAGGATCACGACTACAGTAAATCTCCCCTGGCCCCAAATTTAGAGTTGGAAAGGGAAAGAGTGGTGGCGGGAAACGGTGGCTCAGGACCCCTCCCATAGTAGGTAACTGCGTAACAGTTCGTCGCCAATCTTGCCACGCGGCAACACTAAATCAGCGGCTCCCAGTTTGATGGCCTCACGCGGCATCCCAAATACGACGCAACTAGATTCGTCTTCGGCAATAGTGTGGGCACCGGCCTGCCTCATTTCCAGTAATCCTCGCGCACCGTCGTCACCCATCCCGGTCATCAATACGCCTACGGCGTTGGGTCCTGCATAGTGGGCCGCCGATCGGAACAGAACATCCACCGAAGGCCGATGTCGACAGACTAAAGGACCGTCACGTACCTCCACGAAGTAATTGGGACCATTGCGCCGCAGCAGAGTATGTTGGTTGCCGGGCGCAATTAGCACCCAGCCAGGCAACAGAACATCACCATCTTGGGCCTCGCTAACAGTTACTGCGCATAGATCATTGAGACGGTCGGCAAACGATTTAGTGAATCGCTCCGGCATGTGTTGCACAATGACAATACCAGGAGAATCTGCAGGAAGGTCTTTGAGCAATAGTCGTAATGATTCCGTACCACCCGTCGAGGCGCCGATGCACACTACGCGCTTCGTAGTGGGAAACGGTGTTTTTCTTTTCTGATTGGGCGGTGGCAAGATAACATCGGCCGTCAATTTGACCGAATCTAATTGATCCTTGTCGACCGACTGGGACGCCATCGGTCGCAACTTAGTCCGCGCCGCAACCTTGATCGCATCACATATCTTGTCCCGTGCCTCCAGCAGGGATTCTGGTGTCCTTGCCCGTGGTTTCTGGATAACATCAACGGCCCCAGCCTTCAACGCATCCGCCACGAATTCGCTGTCTTCCTCGGTAAGCACAGTACACATCACGACCGGGATCGGTCGCTGCTGCATGATCTTGCGCAGAAAGGTAAGGCCATCCATGCGTGGCATCAAAACATCGAGGACAATAACGTCTGGAATCTCTTTGGCAATGATCCGGGCCGCAGCATAAGGGTTAGATGCCGCCCCTAGAAGTTCGAGTTCGGAGTCCGCCGTAATGATCTTCCTCAAAGCCTCGCGCGCCGAGGCCGAATCATCAACCACGAGAACTTTGATTTTCTTTATAGTGAGAGGAGAAATAGCTACTCCTTAACATATACCGTGGATCCCACTGGGCGCAGTGGTAGATCAAAATTACTAATGGTTTCTGAATGCCCCATGAACAGATATCCGCCAACCACCAGATTACGACAAATGCGATTGAGGACCACCGTTCGTACTTTATTATCGAAGTAGATGATCACATTACGACAGAATACAATGTCAGGCGAAGGAGTGAGATGATAATCCGCGTCCATAAAATTAAGTTGTTTAAACTCAACCTGAGAACGGATCTCTGGGGCGATGCGAATCAATTGGGCGCGGCGTTCGACACTTTTCAGCAAGTAACGCCGGCGTAACTCGATGGGGATTGGTTCGGCCATTTCCTCTGGATAAATTGCAGAGGTAGCGGTCTTTAATACGGTATGACAGATATCCGTACCGAGAATACGAAAACCAAAACCGGTCCCGCTCCTCTTCTGTTCAGACAGGACCATGGCAAGGGTATAGGGTTCCGCACCGATGGAACAACCCGCACTCCACACCCGCAGTGGGCGCACAACCCCAATCCCACGCCTGATGAGCGCAGGCAACGCTGTGGTAGTTAGAAAATCGAAATGCTGGGGCTCGCGGAAGAATTCCGTTTTGTTGGTCGTAATGGCGTCAATCAGGTCGCTAAGTTCTTTGTCGAGCCCCCCCTCCTCGAACAAAAAACGGCAATACTGATTGAAGTCTTCCATGTTTCGTTTGCGCAGCCGGTGGCGTAACCGACCTTCCAGCATGGTCTGCTTGTTGGCGGGCATACGAATCCCGGCACGTTCCTCGATGAGGTCGGCTAGGCGTCGGAACTCACGGCGCGTAAGTCGTGGTACATTGAAAACAGATTCGACCATGACAAATAGGTGGCAGCTTGGGTTAACTGAATGCCAGTGATGCTGGGCGTGGGAACGATGCGCGGCATTGTATAGCAAAGCCATTATAAAGTGATTAAACCCATGACATATTCAATTGATTT